>JAAYJI010000251.1 GCA_012523015.1 Candidatus Hydrogenedentota bacterium | reverse complement strand
TTTACCGTGTTGGTCGTCGGCGGCAGTCAGGGCGCCAAGAGTTTAAACCGGGCTACCGCCGCCTTATTGCATGCCTTCACCGAAGAAGAAATCCAGATCATTTGGTCTGTAGGAGCTAAAAGTCTCATGGAAGCGCAGGAGTTGGCGGCAGATGCGCCTGTCAAGCCTCATATCTATGGGTACATCGAGGATATGGCAGCCGCATGCGCCGCCGCAGATATCGTAATTTCCCGATCCGGCGCGTCCACTACAGCGGAGTTGGCAGCCATGGGCAAAGCTTCCATACTCGTGCCTTACCCCCACGCTGCCGACAATCATCAAGAGGACAACGCCCGTGCTTTTGAAAAAGCCGGTGCAGCGCGGGTACTGCTTGACGATGAATGTACCGGCGACGCGCTTACAAGCTTATTGCGAGGCTTTATGGCTGATCGAGAAAGCCAAGATGAAATGGGCGAAGCCGCCAAAGCATTGGCGAAACCTTTTGCAGCTGAAGAGATCGCCGAACAAATCATGTGTTTAGTCTATGGTGAAAATACAAGCTGACTTAGGAAAAGCGATCGAGAATTAAGACTTCATCCATCGGCAGCTGACCGCCCCGCGGACGGGCCGGCTTAATGCCCTTACCGATGGCAAGCATCATGACAACGACATGGTCTTTGGGTAAATTGATGAGCCGCGCGACGGCCTCGAAATCAAAACCCACCATGGGACTGGAATCGTAGCCCATGCTTTTTGCAGTGAGCATGAGCGTCTGCGCCGCCATACCGCAGGAGCGCATCACTTCATCCCGCTGAACCTGTTCTTTGCCCCGATAATAAGCATCGATGGAAGCAACAGTTGCCTTTTGTAATTCCGGAGTCATGCTGCGCCAATAACGCTCAGACTCTTTCTCCCAAGCCTTCCTATCGCCGCATAAGATAAAGAGCAGCGAGGCATCGGTAATTTGCGATTGATCCCAACCTACGGCTCGAAGCTGGCTGCGCAATTCAGGATCACGAACCAACACAAAACGCCAATGTTGGATGTTGAATGCCGTGGGTGTCAACATCGCCTGGGACACCAATAATTTGATCTCTTCTTCCGACATGACAAAATCAGGATCATAATGTTTAACGGCGCGGCGCTTTTGAACAGCATCATAGAGTTGCATTCCAAACCCTTTCTACTTCCATACAGGTCTTTCAGTATAAAGATATCAGGAGCGTCTCATGTACAGGGATTTCCCTACAATGAACCGGGTATTCGTGAATCTCCCCAATATGCCCTCTCCAGAATTCCCTCACCACCCCTTAAACACACCTGCCTCCACGAATATTTCTCTTACATTTACAGGGGCATGACATAAGAAATCAGATTGTGACTCAAACACGCGGAAAGAGATAATCGCAACCTTCATAAGAACCGGTATCAGCGGCGCTTGCTAATATGCGCCTCAAGCTTTTCCAATTTTTCCGCAGCGTGCTTGTGGTGGGGATCTAATTTCAAAATTTGTTCCATGATCCGCAGCGCTTGCGAATAATTGCGGCTTTTGATATGGCGTACTCCTATATTGTAGCGCGCCGTACAAAGCTTTTTTATAAAGCGTTCATTGGAACGATCTTGCTCGTAGAGGCTTCGATAATAGCGTTGGGCGTCGATATATTCTTGTCTTGAAAAATAAAAGTCTCCCCAACATTCATCTTCAAGCATACCCGGTCTGCCGTGCTTTTCTTTAAAGGCATCAAAGGCTTGTTGCAAGCGCTGCATATACGTCTTGGCGTCATAGAGCGAAGCAACAGCGCTGCGTTCCACCAAAATCATGATGTTGTTGCCATCTTGTTCCTCGGGAATGAGAAAAAAACGCTCTTCCTCTTTCCACGTCGTGTGAACAGGACGCCCGGTTAAAAGTTCGCCATCTTGAAACTTAATAATTATGGGGCGTGATTCGGGCAAAGGCCAGGTTTGAAAATCATCATCACTGAAATGGCCGTCAAAACTTTTCACGTAAAAGACTGCCTTCACATCTTCGAAAGCGATACGGGAAGTGCGGTTTTGACTTTCCCCCTGGACATTTTGCAGATCTAGATGGAATTCTGCAACCCGACGATTCAACCCGAAACTTATACCATAATGTACAGTGCCGCTTTTCATGCGCACCACAAGCCGTTGTCGGCCTCGTCTCACATGTAGGGGAGTCCCCTGATCTTGGCTGGCAGAGCGGTTGGAATCAACAAAATCATATCCGGACATATGCGTATACTCCTACACAACTTCCTTCAATCCCTAGAGTCCGGCACGTCAGCTTTAGTGTATCGAATCGCCGATCATTTGTCAAATTTAAGCAAGCAAAATAAAATTTTGTGGACTCAAACTTAGAATACGATCTTTTTCTAAAAACCAGTCGGATAGCGCCCTATTGATCTCCTCAATAATAGTCCCAGGAAAATCGTTCATTACAAAACTCCGGACGAAGTTTTTTTTCGGGAAAGCACTTGCATTTCGAGATTGACCCTAATGCCGCTGCCCCACTCTATGAAAATTCATTCCTAAACCGAAAATCGTTTATACTAACCCTATGCAAAACATCTTCACCCTTACAAAAAACACGCTGCCGCGCGGAGCATATCTTCTTGTCATACTGCTATTCACCGTCACGGGAACGGCGGAGACCTATACAGGCGACGTTTGGCGTGACGCGACCCTTTATCGAGACGATTGGGGCACGCCTCACATCTTCGCCCAAAATCCATTTTCGCTGGGATTTTCTTTTGGCTATGCCCAAGCGGAAGATCATGCAGAAGTCATGCTCTTGGCATACCGCATGGTAAACGGACGGCTGTCGGAAGTTTTCGGCGAAAGTTATGTTGAATCTGATATCTTCTCCTTGAAGATGGGACATATTCGCGTAGCTGAAGAAAGTTATCCCCATCTTGACGCCTTTACCCAAGCCATTTGCGAAGGCTTTTCCACCGGGGTCAACGCCTGGTTGGTGGAACATCACAACACGCTGCCCGCTTGGGCCGATGGTATGAAACCCACCGATATTCTCGGTTTATGGCATGCTTTTTTGATGTCCATGGCGCCCATGGATTTGCCCGATCTCTACCGACGGTCACCGGCTATGGAAAGCGCCAATGCTTGGGCGGTCTCCGCCGAACGCAGCGCCGAAGGTAAAGCGGCACTCGTCATCAACCCTCATCAACGACATGATGGTTTCTTCCAATGGTATGAGGCGCATCTGGTTTTGGGCGAAATCAATATTTATGGAGCGACCATCAAAGGCCTGCCGGTTATTGTCCAAGGCTGCAACGACAGACTGGGCTGGGCACTGAGCCCCAATCAAGCAGATTTCGCCGATATATTCCGCGAAGAATTTGAGCCGCAGCAAGCCGCCCGAAATCCGAAATCCATACAATCGCCTCAAGAAGCCACCAACATGGAGCATGCCATGCTGCTCCATTATATGTCTCAATCGCAGCCCTATCGCGTGCGCGTTGGAGGGGGCTTGGAAACACGCTATGTTCCCGCCTTTATCGGGGCACGGGGACCCATGTTCGAACATTCCCAGTTGGGATTGCACTCGTGGTATATTGGCGGGTATCGTGATTTTGGCGGATTAAGGCAACTCTTCGAAATGGGGGCCGCCCGAAATCTTGATCAATTTTGCGATGCCCTGTCGATGCACCAAATTCCCTGTTTCCACATTCTCTATGCAGATCAAAGCGGCAATATCTTTTATCTCTTTAACACGAAATCGGGAACCCGTGTTACCCGTTCCGTTACCCATGAACAAAGCGAGGATGGTTCCGTCGACTACCGGTGGGATCAACCGCAATCCTACAAATTGGCGGCCATGTCATGGAAAAATGTCATTCCTATTAACGCGCTTCCCTATCTCTTAAATCCTCCTTCCGGCTTTATTCAAGCCTGTGCAAATCCACCATGGACAGCAACCGCTCCGCCTGTATTAAATCCTCAAGCCTGGCCGCCTTGGCTGGCGCAGGAGTCGGACAGTTACCGCGCCAAACGGGTCCGCCAATTGCTGCAACAGGGACAACGTTCCTACAGAGATCATCAGTCCATGCTATTTGATTGCGCCACGCCGACAGCCTTTGCACTGTTGCCCGCGCTATTTGAGGTCGTGACGCTGCGCAGTGATTTAACACAGGCCATGCTCCCGGATTTTTGGACAGGTCTTGAGCTGCTTAAAAACTGGAATTACATTTGCGAAACATCGTCCACAGGCATGAGCCTCTTTCATCAATGGTGGTATCATTGCACGTCACGGGCGGCTAAGGTCTTCCCCTCTACAGCGTGGTTCATTGAAGAAACACTTAACGGGAGCGCAGCCGCCCAAGAGATATTATTGTTTTCCCTGGAAGACGCCGTCAGAGCCATGCGTAATCAATACGGCACCCTCGAACAAGCATGGGGCGATATTCACCGCATACGGCGCGGTCAACGCGAAGAACCCATAGCCGGCGCCATTGCCGGTGACGCTATTTTCACTGCATCTGATCATGAAAATCTGCGTGGGAAATGGATCGCCAATTATGGGTACGGATTTGCCATGGTCGTCCAATTCGGTGACGTTCCCGAGGCGGTGAGCTTGCTGCCTTTCGGAAGCTCCGATGTCCCCATGTCACTGCATTATGACGACCAACTGGATTTAATGCTTTCCCGTCGCTTTAAACATGCCCATATTCTGCAAGAAGACAGTATACGGAACGCCGCTTTTGGTACCGGAAAGAATATACTTTTATTACCTCGCGGCGTAACAGGAGCACTCACCTTGTCCGGCGCCGCGGTGATGCATGGCCGCGTACAAACTGATATCACTACCCCCCATCCTGTTCCCATTGAATACGCGCCCTTTTCCTTCTATATGGAGATTGACCGCAAGCCCCTGGATGTTCCTGTCAATCTGCTCGGTTCCATCCATATCGCGCCCGACCTGTGTGACAGCAGCAACTTTGAAAAACTCAAGGTCTATAGCTACGAATCCGGTCTGGATTGGCAGCCCGTCCCCAACCAACGCCTGGATAGGACACAACAAAATATCTATTTCCAAGAGAATGCCATTGCAGAATGGTATGTGGTGCTTGGACCGGCCGAGGCTGCCCAAGGTGCAGAAGCATCACTGCCTACGCCACAATCCCAGAACTATCCCGCTGAAAGCCTCGGATTGGATGGGCTGTTGAATATGCACAACAATGTGCACGTAGGTACTGAGCGGAAAGCTATATTTGAGTTTAAACGACATGATCCCGAAACAGAAAATCAAGAAACACCCACTGAAAGGCTGACACCGAGAACGCCTTCTAAAGGAATTTTTAAATTCGAAACGAAGACAGATTCTTCCGACGAGCCGGCTAAATCAACCACGAATGCATTAAGCGGAATACCGGGATTTCATTTTGGGCCCCAAGCGAAATCCGAGCAACAGGGAACAAGCCCGTCAGACGAAGCGTTTGCGCCTCCCGACACTATTCACGTGACCACAGAGAAGGCCGATAAAATTCCCACTCCGACAGATACATCCCCACTTTCCGAAACCTCTCCGACTATCCGAGAATCGGAAACCCGGCCGCCTGCGCACGAAACTGAAGCTGCCCCCACTGCAGAGGCGTCGGCAGACGAAACAATTCAGACGCCCAAAAAAGAAAAGGATTCTGCGCAACAGAAGCCTAAAAAAACACAGAGCAGATCAGAACCGCTCCCACCATTACCCGATGTGATTCCGAAGGACCAGAATTTCGTCTTTGGACCCTCACAAAAAACGGAAGAAAAAGCCGAGCCTGAAGACGGTAAGGTCCGTACCTTCAAAATGGAATTACTTGACAAATAACCGTTTATCTATGCTTAATACGATCATCACACCATACTACAGACAGAACTGAAAGCCATACACCTACGCAGCGCAAAGACTTGGGGCTTTATACTATTTCGAGAACGAGTCCAAAGGGCTTATTAATTTCAGCGGTCTCCGGCAAAAACCCTGATTAACTTTTTTATCGGAATAATCTTGCTGTTTTATCTCAATACCTGTATAATAGCAGGAACATCTAGATTTAAGGAGAAGCTATGACAATGATATTTGAAATTGTGTCCGTCATCTTACAGTTGCTCCAAGTTATTGAATATATTGTGCGCCTCTTCGGGTTAATCTGGCCCGGCAATAATTCAGAAGAGCTATAACACGCAGTCTGTTAAGAAAAACATTTGGAAGCATATAGGTAATACGGTTATTTTACTCTTGGCCGGAAATAATATTTATTATAATCTGTTGCCGACGTCGAATTACTATAAAATGAAAGAACAGAACTTTACAACTCAATTATACAGTGATTCAGTCTCTTTTTATTATAAAACTCTTTTTTTACCCCATAACCTAGCGTTTTTATCCTGATCAGAACAGAAATTTGTGTGTGCAATAGGGCAGTTTGCACGAGTCGTGGGCGGGTGCTCCGGCTTGCGGAGCAGGTGGTTAGAATATTTCTATCAGGGTCTATAATAAGGAGATATCATGGTAGAGAAAAAAACAAAGGCGGCCAAAAAGTCTGCAACCAAAGAAAAAGCAGCATCCACAAAAGCTGCGGCTGTGTCGGAGAAAGACGCAGTAAAGAAGCCGGCAAAAAATAGCAGTGCCTCCAAAGCTGCCCCTAAAAAAGCAAGCAAAACTGAAGCGTCGATAACTGCGGCTCCGGCTGCTGCCAAGACAAAAACAAAAGCAAAGGCGAAGACCGCCACGAAAGCGCAAGTCAAAGCATCGGCAACAAAAGCCGAGACCAAGGCAAAGGAAAAAGCTCCGGCAAAAGCTCCGGCAAAAGCTTCGGCAAAAGCGAAGGCTGCACCAAAAGCCCCGGCAAAACCGAAAGCAAAAGCGGCTGCGAAAGCCCCGGCAAAACCGAAAACAACGACAAAGGCAAAAGTGAAAGCAAAAGAAGTTAAAGCAACCACTGCTCCGGAAACGGCTGCCAAAGAAAAAGCTGCAGTAAAATCAACGCCCGCCTCCAAATCCGAGCGTACCCGAGGCGTTGTCACACTCAAGTTTTTGGTTGATCTTGCCAAAACAATTAAAGAGGCGGTGGCACCCTATGCGCGCGATATAAAAGGCAAAGAAATCGTCGATACCACGGCAAGCGGCGACGTAACTTTCCAAATAGACCGCGTCGCAGAGAAGACACTTCAAGCCTACTTACGCAAAGCGGCCCTTCCCATTTCCTACTACTCTGAAGATGAAGGTTACTCAACCTTCACATCGAAGCCGCCCAAGAATTTGTTGATTGTTGATCCAATTGATGGAACACGGGCAGCAAAGAACGGCTTTGAAGGATGCGTTGTATCTGTGGCGAGCACACGGGTTCTTGAACGTCCAACAGTGGCCGATATTGATTTTTCTTGTGTCATGGAAATTTTGGGTGACCGCATCTTTTTGGCTGAACGGGGTAAAGGCGCGCGTTATTATACGAACGGCCGTCTCAAACGCCCGAAACTCTCTCCAAACAATGAAATTGAAAACATGGCATGGTCCATGACCATTCCTGCCCGTCCGGCTGAGTTAATCTTCCCTACGGCCGCGCGCATAATCGATCTGTCCAGTCTGAAAGGCGGTTTCTTCCCCTGTAATAGTACGTCGTACAGCCTTACACGCTTAATAACCGGTCAATTGGATGCCTGCGTCGACATCGCCAACCGCTACTATCGCGATATACCGGAGCGGGTGGAAGATTACTTTATCAATGCGGGAAGGGGAAAAATTATCGGCATTGCCCCTTATGACATGGCGGCGGCCTTGTTGATTACGCAAGAAGCAGGCTGTATTGTCACGGATGCCTATGGTAACTCTTTTGATGATCTTCTACTTTTAGACAGCTCCAAAGGCAACCACCGGTCCATCATTGCCGCCTCCAATCCGGTGTTGCATAAAAAACTGTTGAGTTTTTTCAACGCGAGGATCAAACAATATGAAGCTCTTTTGACCCAACGCAGCCCTTAAAAAAATAATTACATCATGCAACGAAAGAATAGGATATGAAAAAAGTACTTGTGCCATTGGCACCGGGATGCGAAGAACTGGAAGCCGTTACGATTATCGATATATTGCGCCGTGGCGGCGTGACAGTGGTAACCGCGGCATTGTCGACGGAGCCTGTAGTCGCCGGTCATGGCTTACAACTCTTGGCGGATATGCTGCTCACGGAAGCGATGGCTGATGATGACTTTGATATGGTCGCTGTACCTGGCGGCATGGGAGGCACAGAAGCTTTATTGGACACGCCTCCCTTCCTGTTGTTTTTACAACGCATGGCGCAGCAAGGCCGGTTCATCGGCGCTATCTGTGCGGCGCCGCTGCTTCTGGAAAAAGCGGGGCTTCTGGAAAATTTACGTTTCACCGCCTATCCCGGCGTCCTAAATTTGCAACCCAATTCCACAGCCGAATATACGGGAAAAGAGGTAGAGATCGATAAGACCATAATTACCTCACGTGGTCCGGGAACAGCCCTTGATTTTGCGCTTGTCCTCCTCGAAGCCTTGGTGGGCACACCCAAAAGAAACGAGGTGGAAAAGCAATTGGTACGTCAATAGACGCTCTTTTCTTTGTTTTTGGAAAGGCACCGTCTACGCGAAATAGTGATGGCGCAGACTTACTATCTTTATGACAATGTGGGAAAGAAAGAAAACACTTGACAAAACCATGCTGTTCAGTTGATAATATCATAAATTATATTTAGTGTTTAGGCTAGTCAACTAAACTATATACTTTGACAGCACATAAAAAATGCATGAATCAACAAGGACAGTGAATCGCGTAATCTTTAACCTGATTTCAAAATAGTAACATCGCCTTTTGATGGTACCGTCTTGGCTGCCGGTGGCTCCCAAGATGGACGGACTTCCTGACATGTCGTCAGGGTTAAGGCAAGGAGTTGGTCAAGATGAAAAGAATCATCGGTGTTCGTGGGGCACTCTGCTTATTGAGTCTTTCCTTTATTTTTCTGAGCGCCTGTGCGCCGAGAGTCGGGGTCACGATTCTGGTTTCGCAAGAGACCGTGGATTTTGGCGCCTTCAGCATGGAGGAACGCTTGCTGGTGGCAAAAAATTATTCCTCCACCCAAACAGACCCCATCATCATCTCCGCGGATCAGCCGTGGATTCTTCTGGATGAATGTACCGAAGCCGCCGCGGCATGTTATAGTACCGGTCCCAACGATCGGCTTCGTATTGCGATTCATATCAACCGTGATATCTTGGACATAGGGCTGAACCGAGGCGCTCTCTATATTCGCTCGGGGCAAAGCAGTATGGTAACTGTTCCGGTCACGGCGGAAGGAATAGCGAAAGCAGATTTCACCCAGTCTCACTCCGAAATTGTTATCGGCAAGCCGATCCAATTTCAGGAAAATTGTCTGACTACTGCCGCCGCCGGCGACGTTCTTTCATGGCAATGGGATTTTGGAGACGGCAGCATCAGCACGCAGCCTAACCCCAGCCATCTCTATGCCGCTTCCGGCATTTATTCCGTTACCCTAAGCATAGAAACCACCAAAGGAATAAAACGCACCGTCACGAAGACCAATTGTGTCAACGTTGTGAATCCTACGGCACTGGTTGATTTTGTCGCGTCCAAAACGAGTGTGGGCACCGGTGAGGCCGTTCTCTTTGAAAATCGTTCAACGCTGGATCCGGCACTCATCCTGCGCCAAGAATGGGATTTTGGCGATGGCAGTTCCTCCGGCGTGTTCAACCCGACACACCATTTTACGCAATCCGGCAGCTACACCATTTCTTTAAAACTCTACACAGCGTCACAGGTTTATGAAGCGGTCAAACCGAACTATATCACGGTTTCCGGTTCCTTGTCGGTTGACTTCAGATACGACAATGCCTTTGTTAAAAACAATACACAGTTCTTCCCCATAATTTTCGGGGCAAACGGAAACCTTAACTATCTTTGGGACTTTGGTGATGGCACTACCAGCACGGAAGAATTACCTACCCACAGTTATTCCGAAAAAGGCGCATATACCGTTGTCTTAAAAGTTACGGACAGCCGAGGCGGCGGAACACAAACTAAAAATCTCCAAATCAATTATAAGCCGCCGCAAGTACTATTCTCTGCAACACCTCGACGCCAATTAGTTGGCAAGGAAGTCGAATTTAGAGATACGTCTATTGCCGGTTTTGGTACCGTATCTGTGTGGCACTGGAACTTTGGTGATGGTACTACCAGCGACCTGCGCAATCCTAAACATGTGTATGAGAGAACCGGCATGTATACGGTTTCTCTTGAAGTGACTTCTGTGCCCGATGGACAGAAGGGTTCACTTGTCAGAAAGAATTATATCGCCATTGTGGATCAACTGGATGAAGAAGGTGAAGGAGAAGGTGAACTTCTGGAACTGGATCGATATGTCAATGCCGTTGATAATTGCTTCACCTACTCAACACCTAAACGAAGCACCTTAAGAGAAGGCGGCTTCCCCATTGCCATAGCTTATGAAGTCGAAAAAATGGTGTCCCAATGCTGGAATCCGGACGATTCCGTCTATTCCAATGACCAAGTAGATTACAGAAAATGGACCCATGGTGTAACCATTGTAGACCCCATCTATAAGCAGAGTAATACGGCTATGCTTTTTATTGATGGCGGATCCCGCAACTCAACCATCCAAGTGGATGATCTCGCCAAAATGGTTGCCTTGTTGTCTGGAACAACAGTCGTACACCTTAAAAATGTACCCAGCCAACCTATTATCTTTAAGGAAGAAGTTGTGAATCCCGGGGACGAAGATAATTACTCGAATGCCCCCATCATCCTTCGCTCAAGAACCGAAGACGCCATCATCGCCTACAGTTACGACAAGTATCTCGAATCTTATAAAAACAACGATGGTGAGCCTACAGAAAGCTGGCCCCTCTTGTTCCCCATGGTAAAATCTGCGGTCAAAGCCATGGATATGGCAGAAGAAATCCTCGCGGCCAACGGTGTGGCTGTTGACGGCTTTGTGGTTGCGGGAGCATCAAAACGAGGCTGGACTACCTGGTTAACCGGCGCGACAGATTCCCGTATCAAGGGAATCGCACCTATCGTGATCAATGTGCTGAACATGAAACCGCACCTTGAACATCATCGCGCCTCCTATGGCTATTGGAGTCCCGCTATTTACGATTATGCACAAAAGGGTATTTTTGATCAGCTCATTTCAACCAGCCCCAACGAAGCACTCTCCACCGAAGCAATTGCGTTATTGGGTTGTGTTGATCCCTATGAATATGCCTTACGAGGCCGCTATGTGGACATGCCCAAGCTTATGTTGAACGCCACAGGCGACCAGTTCTTCGTGCCTGATACAACACAATATTATTTTGATGAACTGCCCGCTTCCAAACATTTAAGTTATGTGCCTAATGTTGGACATGGCATGGGCTTTGATTCAAAAGATACCCTCAACATAGAGACACTCAACAATCCTGAGAATCCGATAGGTCGGCTTTTAGGGTGGTATATGGCAGTGACGCAAAAGAAAGCCTTGCCCCAATTTGAACAGACCTTCAAAGAAGACGGCTCCATCCGCGTTACTGTGGATCCGGCCAATCCGCCCATTGCCGTGCAGCTGTGGGAGGTTACCTCCAAAGACAAGCGCGACTTCCGCGACGGTATCCTGCAAGACAAATGGATCGGAAAAAATTTGGAAGAAAAAGCGCCCGGTGTTTATGAAGCGCGGCCCAATGATCCTGCAACCGGCAGTTATAAGGGATTTTATATTCAGGTTGAATACGAAAATTCCGCTACCCTGCCTATGCCGATCACACAGTTTTATCCCGAATTGAATACACCTAATTTTGTGTTCACCACCGGTGTACGCGTGTTGCCCGTCGATAACAAAGGCAATCCGACCTATCCCGAATTCATAGGCTATCTCGCCAACGAGCTGCGCCATGATGCAGTACCTTTCGACGCGAACGAAATGCCTGTCATCACCCTGTATGGTACTCCTCAGGAAATGGGCAGAGATTACGGAGAATTGCTGAGCTTGGAAATCGCGCATTTTATTCCGGGCTTTGTGGATGCACAAGATCTGACCCCCGAAGAACTGCAAGGTTTATGGGATGAGTATGTGCTTGCAGGTTTAGATGAACGCATTGTGGAGGAGATTGAGGGAATCGCCCAAACATCCGGCGTTGATCTTTCCCTCTTGCAAATGGCCCATGCCGCGGCAATGTACGAGCCGGACTTCTGGACTGCGTCTTCCACCATGGTCTACGGTAATTTAGCAGGCGGCAAAGATAGTGCTAAGCACGGCATTACCATAAACAGCGATCTCAACAGGACTTTTAACAATGATCTCTGTGCCGTAGTCTATATTCCCAATAAAGGCGTGCCCCATACCGTACTCACCTATGCCGGACTTGCCTTTGGCTATACAGGTATCAATCTGGGCGGCATTACCGTTGGAGAGATTCCTCTATCATCAATCGATAAAGAAGACAAATCCAGCGCCATGCCGGTCATGCGTACAGCGCTCTATGACGCTTTCAGCTTGAGAGAAGCGATCGCACTCACCGAAGAGATGCCGCCGCTCAATACGTACCTGGTCTTTGGAGATGGGCGCAACGAAATTCGTGCCGCTAAAGTGTTGACTGATGATGAGGGCGTGTTACCGCCTGTCCGCTATGACTTGGCGAAAGAGGATTTCAATCTTAGCACGCCCGGTGTTGTCTATGATTCCAGCATCGACAATTCAGTCTTAAAGAATGTATTAACCCCTACTTTAGAAAACTTCACACTTGAAGCACTGCTGGGTATTGTCAATATGCCGCCCTTCGCCAAACCCGGCCAGAATGTCCTTAACGTCGCCTATGAAAACTATCCGCTCAATATCTTCCTCTTCAAAGGAACGCAACAACAAGATGCGAACGCCATGGGTGAACCGCTCGTCTTTAATATGCAAGCCCTACTCCCCTAGGCTGCAATAATTCTGTCACTGAATGGATCGGTTATCCTTTGTGGTAACCGATCCTTTTTTATTTAAAATCCGCTTCTGTAAGTTCAGGAAAAGGAATTCTAAAAATTTGGACGAAATCTTCGCCTGCATAATTTTTTACGGAATCCCCTGCTTTATCCCGGGTTACTGCGGGACAATTATAAGCGATCCACTTACCATCCGGAGAAATTACGGGCGCATGTCTGTTTCTCCCATCACCTTGCTCCGTCAGGAAAAGAGATTTACCAAAAGCCGGGCCCTCTTTCACCCACGTCACTGCCAATCCGTTGTTGGAAACAGTTAATAAAGCATTCCCATCAACAGACCAACGAATCGGAGCTTCTGCCGTACCATGCTCCAAAACACTGGCTTGGCGCGGCTGATTTTTGGGATCAGGATCACGATCAGAGCCGAAAGCGGAAATAACAAAAAGCTGCGTTTTTCCATCTGCCCCTTTGCCATGGTAGGCAATCTGTTTTCCATCGGGAGAGCCGCGCACAATACCGCCCGCCCAATCGTGTGTTAATCGGCGTATGCGAAGCCCTTGCGGCGGCGCAGGGAAACGGGAGGCGCTGCCGGCGTCTGCCGTAGTCACATCGAGGTCTGCAGGGATATCCACAACAAAGAGAGATTCCTCGTAATTAACACCGTCATCTGCCCGCACCACGCCGATGAACGCACGCATCGCCCCTTCTCCATCGACCCAAGAGTCGCCATAAGCCTTTTCGAACTCGCCGGCTTTAGACGTACCTTTAGGAACCACAGGCACCAAGAGGGCAAAGTAATGGCTTGCCGGTGCAGGTGCTTCAGGGTGTGGCTCCAAAATCCCAATGGTCCGATCGTATTCAGGGAGCAAAAAATCATCATAGGTAAAACCGATACGCATCCCTTGACGACAATATTCATGGCGATGAGTTCCGCCACGGTGAGCTCCGGGAAGGGTGTCGCGATCAACTGCCACATCTCTTTTATCGAGCCAGGATAAGGCGTATTCTCCGTGATCCAGCATGTGCCATCTCCCCTCCCTCTCTACGATCTCTCCATCCAAACGAATGCGTGCCCCATTCCGATTCGGTTTTCCATAAAACCCACGCTCGGGGAGCTCTTCAACAAAAGGACCGTGGATAAAGCTGACTTCATTTCCCGCCAAAGCAAAAGATACGGCGCCAACCCCGGGCGCGGCGTTTACACCTATAATGCTTGTCTTGGGTTTGTACACAATAATGGAACGGCCCGTTGCGATTTCCAACAGTTCTAAGGTCTGGCTGTTTTCTATTCCGGGCCCTACCGTTTCGCGCGTGTCATAACAAAGGAAACGTCCATCTGCAGAAAAGTTATCGTTGTTGTCGAGACTGTGCGTTTGGGCGGCGAAAGTAAGCTGCTCTTCCGGATTCATATCCAAACTCCATGTTTTTTCTGCGACACAAAGGGACAGTAAAATACACGCTGCGCCTATAAAACGTTGTTTGTTCATGTTGACCTCTTTATCTTTTTACATCTGCGAAAACAATACCGGTCATTATGCCTCAATCCCATTAGGAAAATACAGATCTTGTTTTGGAGACAAGCTTGCGCGGCTGTCGACAATTCGGTCCATGCCTCACCATCCTGTACATGCCTGCCCTGCAAGGAATACAATAGAGATTGACTGTCTCCAAATTTTTCCGTATAGTATTCCTCTTTGGTCGCTTTATAAATTTATCAACGGGCGCAGGAGTTAAGCATGGGTTCCCAGTTTGTCTATTTTAAATGTCAGCATTCCAATCATTGTTGTAGAGATGTGGTCTGTCTGCCCACGCCTTGGGACGTTTTACGCATTGCCGTCACTACAGGCGCGGATCCCCGTCGATTTGTGGAATTCTTGACTCCTGAAGAAATTACGGGCGTAGAAAAAAACGATCCCACCTGGCTGCATATCAATGGAGATCGGTTTCTTATGGCGCTGTGGCGCGATCCTGAAGAAGGCTGTTACTTTTTAGGTAAAGAGACGAAGTATTGTACTATCTATGAACAGAGACCGATTCTTTGCCGCTTGTACCCGTTTAAACTACACGAGACACGGGAGGGCGAATACAGCCATTTCACCTTGCATAAGGATGTGGGCTGCCCCCGCGATAAAGGCGCTAAAGTAGCCACTGCTCCCCTCTACGAACTCTATCTCCAAGATAAAATGCACCAAGAAGATTATGTGACATTGGTGGAAACATTCAATGAAAAGGCAAGCAAAGACACCCGTCCCGAAGACTTCTTAATTTGTTTTTAGAAATCGTTGAGGAAAGCTGAACCGACGCGGATCAAGCGGCTTTTTCTACCGCCTTTACCAGATCTTTTCTGACGGGATAGGTACGATTGCTATACACGATATACCAGTAAGGATCGCGGTCGTGTACCGCATCTGCAGGCTGGGTCAATCCGCTGTGGAAGTGGATCGTATAGGTACCGGTCTTGGGCGCATTTTGCTGACGAATACCCAGGGCTGACTTCGAAGAACCCAATATGGTTAAATTCGGCGTGGTGCTGCCATTGCTATAAGCTTCTTCAAAGGCTAATACCGTTTTAACATAAGACTTCGTTTCTTGGAAGGGCGGAACCCCTTTGTGCCGCTTCACATTTTCAGGTCCCGCGTTGTACGCTGCCAATGCTAATTTTTTATCCTGAAACAGTTCCATCATTTTATAGAGGTATTGTGTGCCTCCCGCCACGTTCTGGGTCGGGTCGAAAATGTCGGTGACGCCCATCTCTGCTGCTGTGCCCGGCATCAACTGCATGAGACCGCGGGCGCCGGCTGGGGAAACGGCGTTCGGATTAAAATTACTCTCTGCCCGTATCACCGCATACACAAGCGCCTCATCCAATTGATATAAGCTCGCGTAACGGGTCACAATGGATTTTAAATTTTCGTCCGTAACAATTTTGAGTTCCGTCACAGGCGTAGGCTTATAGGAGGCAGGCAAGGGGATGCGTTCATACTTGATCGCGATCTCTACAAAATCATCGCGGTGGGTGTATTTTTCCGGTCTGTTTGTAAAGGTAATAGAACCGTCTGTTCCTTGGTATTGATGGAGTGTCTTTTTCTGTTGACTCGCTAAGCGCGTGGTTCCGCTCGTTGGTTGGGCAACGGCGGCCAAGCTACTCATCAGACACAGAAGCATAATCAGCCCCGGCATTCGGACACTTCGCCACATCAACCCATTAATCTCCTTGTTCATATTATTTAGCAAATCTTGTCAATAGTATATCACAGCCCGCTGTTATGCGCAACTGTAAGTTTATAGGAGGAACAGAACACTTTTTTTTGACGAACGCGCTTAGGCTTATGAAAGGGTGGTAATTCATTTTATAGTGTCAGAAGAAGGGAATTCTAATAGTTGTTCCGCAGTGATTCCGCGCAGCCACACCACAGCTGCGACATCAACTTTAGCATAGAGATATTCGGCTACAAAGCCGAGGGCATACCAAGTTGGAATAGAGTATAGCATAATTTGGCCATGGAGATTGTACGGTACCCCTTTATAGGTCCACACTTCTAATCCCAAAACCTTTGTGAAAAAAATACCCGACACATATTCGACGGCAAAAATAGTCACCATATAAACGGCGGCGCGCAACACCAAGGGTACGCCTCTTTTTTTCATGGGTTCTGCCATGGGCATTAAAATGAGCCCCAACAAGCCATAATCGAAGATCATCCATGGAGAGGACTGACCGTGGAGATTCCAATTTCCCGCCCAGCCTGCGCGCAGCGCCCCCCACAGTACCTCGGCTACGAGGCCGCCCAATGCAAACACAAAAAAACGAATTAATGCACGACGCCATCTCATCTGAATTTTCCTTTATATAGCCTGCGGCATAATCAAATATAGAAAACGCATCTGCTCGACAGGCATTATTCTCTATAGAACGGTCGTATACGCTGACACGTTAAATGTATTTAATGGACAGAAAAGCAATAGTCCGAAAAAGGCATATCCACTTTTCTGTCCATATAAAGCCTTGTCTTTTATGACGCTCCACCGGGCAGGGTGGTCTCTTTTCTTGCTTTAATTGTCCAATAGGCGCATGGTGCCAATAACAGGATAATGGTCTGAAGGCAAGCGGCCATTTTCAATGTAGGTATCTGTTTCACAGGTTGAAACTTCAAAATTACCTTTGAGGAGAATCCAGTCTATTCGTTTATTTTCTGCATCGCCCGGATCTTTAAAGGCGGTGAAGGTGACGGTGGGGCCTATTTGTTCTTTGGCAACGCGCCACGCATCGGTAAAGCCATTTTCCATGGCTACATCATAGGGCGCGCTCTTTTCTGCATAGGCGTTAAAGTCGCCGGTAAGAATAACGGGCTGCCCTCCAGCCTTGGCTTCGATGTGTTTCGCAATAAGGGCGACACTCTCTTTACGTGCTTCAGGGCCGCGATGATCAAGGTGGGTGTTGTAGTAATAAAAGGTACTTTGAGTCTCGGGATGGTAAAAATGTACCCATGTTGCGATGCGGGTCAGGCTTGTGTCCCATGATTTTGAAGCGGGCACATCGGGCGTTTCGGAGAGCCAAAAATTACCACTCTCCAGCGGGAAGAAGGCATCTTTTCTATAAAAAATTGCCGTCATTTCTCCTTTACCCGATACATCTCTGTCAATACCGATCCAGCGATATTCGGGCAGTTGCTCCACGATATAATCGGCTTGAAACGCCAGACATTCTTGGGTGCCCAATAAGTCGGGAGATTGCTTTTTAATGACATTGATAAAACTCTCTTTGCGATGGGGCCAAGCATTGTCTCCGTCATTGGCAGTGCCGAAACGGACATTGAAACTCATGACTTTAAGATCCATTTCTGCCTGCGCCCAGAAACAACCCATGATACAAATAATCAGCAACAAACGTTTAAACATGAACTTTCCTTTCTATAGAGTAAAAATAATCTATCTTGCCAGTATAACAAATTTATTATAGGAGGGAGAAGATTATTCCGACGGTGCCGGCTTGGCTTTACCTTCTTTTTCATAGGCACGCAATTTATAGATTAGACTGCGACGACTGATCCCCAAGAGTTCAGATGCCTTTGTTTTGTTCCCTTCCGTTTTTTCGAGGGCCTCAAAAATTGCTTTCCGTTCTATTTCCGCCATCGTGTCGATGACGAGGTCTTGCTCATCAGCAGGCAGCTCTTTTTTTCGGCGTACCATCGGCGGCAGACTCTCCGGAAGAATACGAGATCCCTCGGTCAAGATAGCGGCTCGTTCCAAGACGTTCCGCAATTCGCGGATGTTTCCGGGCCAGTCATAGGCCATCAAATGTCGCTCCGCGGCAGGCGTCAATAATTTGCGATGCGTTTTTAAGATCAAGGATGCCAATAGAGGAATATCTTCTCTGCGCAGCCGTAAGGGTGGAATCTCTATAGGAAACACAATGAGCCGATAATATAAATCTTCACGAAACCGCCCCTCTTCCACCTCAACTTTCAAATTACGATTGGTAGCAGCCAGAAAACGCACGTCAACCGTAATTTCTTGATCACTGCCGAGAGGAGAAAAACTTCCGGTTTCCAAGACACGCAACAATTTGGGCTGCAAGGTTAATGGCAATTCACCAATTTCATCAAAAAACAGGGTGCCGCCGTCTGCCTGAAGCAATCGCCCATTCCGCGCCTGTTCTGCGCCGGTGAAGGCGCCTTTAGCATGGCCGAACAACTCTGATTCCACTAAATTTTCGGTCAAGGTACTGCAATCGACCACTGTCCAAGGATCTGCCGCTCTGTTGCTCATCTGATAAATAAAGGAGGCGACAATTTCTTTGCCCACACCGCTTTCCCCAAAAAGCAGTACCGTCGTGTTGGTCTGCGCCACCTTTTGAGCTTGTAGAAAAACTTCATACATGAGAGAACTTTCAGCGACCACCCCTTCGGGCAGGCTGAGGCTTCCATTTACTTCACTATGAATCCCCATGAAATCTTCAATAACCGTGATGAGCTCATCAATGT
>JAAYJI010000250.1 GCA_012523015.1 Candidatus Hydrogenedentota bacterium | reverse complement strand
TTTCAGACGGGCTGCCCGTACTGCGCCCATAGCCGCCATAATCGTAGGCAAAGACAGAAAACCCCATGGAACGCAACAATTGGATGGATTCCAAGCGTCCCGCCATGTTGCCGGCATTGCCATGGCTGAAAAGCACGACTTTCGACGCGCCTTCCAAGGGAATGAACCAAGCATGACTTTGCCCGTCCTCAACCTTTAAGAAGACGTCTTCATATTCCCACTGGAAAGGGGCTGTTGCAGGCGTACGATCAATACGCTTTGCAGCGGGGAAAATAAATTTCTCTTGGAAAGAATAGAGGAGCAGAAGCAATCCTCCCGCCCATAGGAGCGCAATACATAAAAATAACCACATAAAATACTTCCATTGGAGTTGTGTTGGTGTCATAGGAACCATACCATATCGATTTTAGGACAAGCGAAACAAGCGGCCAATCGGTGAAGCCTTCGCATGACATTTCTCCAGACCGATCTTTTTCGCTATAGTACTGTTTGGGCAGCATCCTCTATCTTCGCAGATGGTGGCTGCCCGCAACATCGGAGCACAGGAAGTAAAGGATTGCCCATGAGATCAAAACGACTTCTCCAACCCTCCTTGGGGCTCTCTATATTCCCCTGTGCGCTGCTCATCGCATTGATTATATTCAATGTTTATTCTTTTGGCGATGACGCCAGTTCCGGCCCCAATCAAATTGCCCTCCTGTTATGCGGTCTTGTGGTGACGGCGCTCGGATATTTCTTTCTGGGATTGCGCTACCGTGAAGTTGAAAAGCGGGCCATTCAATCCATTGTCCTTGCCATGGAAGCCATGCTCATTTTATTGATCGTGGGTTGTCTCATCGGCTTGTGGATTCTAGGCGGCATTGTACCGACCATGATCTATTTTGGCATAAAAATCCTGACGCCCGTAATTTTTTTACCTGTAGTTTGTCTGGTTTGTTCTATCGTGTCCCTTTCCGTGGGCAGCAGTTGGTCTACCATGGGCACCGTCGGCATTGCACTCCTTGGTATCGGCAAGGCCCTGGGCTTTCCTGATCCGCTGGTAGCGGGCGCCATCGTTTCCGGCGCTTATTTTGGCGATAAGATGTCGCCCCTGTCAGACACCACCAACTTGGCCTCAGGTATTGCGGGGACGCCCCTCTTTACGCATATTCGGCACATGATGTACACCACCATCCCCAGTTATACCCTTGCCCTTTTGGTCTTCACCGTGATCAGTCTTTTCTATAAACCGGCAACCTTCAACACCGATTCCATACAGACCATTCTCACCGCCATCGAATCGACCTTTTACGTACATTGGGTCTTGCTCTTGATTCCTTTGTCAGTCATCATTTTGGCGGCATTGGGTATCTCTGCCTTACCTGCTCTGACGGTGGGCGCCTTATTGGGAGGCTTCGCTGCCCTTGTCTTTCAATCTGGCTGCTTCATAGATGCTGAAGGCATTGTAATGACCTGGGCAGAACGATACATGTTTTTAGTCATGACCGCCTACCACGGCTTCACTATGGACAGCGGTTATGAGTCCTTGGATTTGCTCTTGACGCAAGGAGGCCTCGCCCGCATGTACGACACCATATCCCTCATTCTGTCCGCCATGTTTTTTGGCGGCGCCATGGAAGCGACGGGATTCATGCAGCGTATATCTGCCGCTATTTTGTTTAAGGTGCGCGGCGCGGCCAGTCTCATTACCGCCACCATAGGCACCACCCTGCTCGTAAATATATTTTTGGCGGAACAATACCTTGCCATTGTACTCACGGGCAGAATGTACCGTCTCGACTACGATACGTACCGATTGGATGCCCGGAACCTATCCCGCGCCTTGGAAGACGGCGGAACACTGACCTCCGTTTTGGTGCCTTGGAATACCTGCGGCGCCTTTGCCGCCAGCGTGTTGGGCGTGTCGACGCTCAGCTATCTTCCTTTTTGTTTCTTCAATCTTTTCTCCCCCTTCATTGCCATCATCATGGCAGTTCTTCATATAGGGATAAAAGAAGGGATCACGCCCCACGCAGCCACAACGGATGAGGCTTGATTCGATTTTCGTCTGATGCCGATACTAGGGGACGCGGATCCCCACTTTTCCCAAGGGACCTTCTTTTAGATGCTGGAAGGCTTCCTGCACTTCGTCAAACTGAAAGATGTGACTGATTAATGGACGCTTGCTGCTATTTTCGTAGCACGCCAAAACGTTTTCCCAGGCCTGTTGCGCCTCTTCCGCACTGAAAGCGCTCACGCTCATCCCTTGAATGGTGACATTTTTGTGGATGAGCAAGCCCAAGGTAAGTTCCGTCTTTAAGTCGGCCAGTAAGCCCACCACAATGATCCGCCCGTGGGCGGCGACCGTTCGCAGACACTTTTCCGTAAACATACCGCCCAGTGTATCTAAAATCAACGATACGGGCGCGCCTCCGGCTTTCTCACGAATCTCCCGATCCAAAGCCGGCACGTTACTATCCACAATGTGATCTGCCCCTAAAGCCTCCAAAGTCTTCCACTTTTGTTTGTCGCGCGATAAGGCGATCACCGTGGCGCCCGCGGCTTTCGCGAGGAACAGAGCTGCCGTCCCTACGCCGCCGGAAGCGCCGGTTATAACGACCGTTTCGTCGGCCTTCAAGTTGCCGCAGACTTTCAAGGCGCGCCAAGCCGTTAAATGAACGAGCGGCGCCGCAGCCGCCTGCTCAAAGCTCCAACCTTCGGGTATGGGCGCGAGCCATTTTTCGGGAACGACGCACTTCTCCGCCAGCGTACCCGGCGTAGATACACCGGTAAGTCCTCCCAAAATACATACGTTATCACCCTGCTGAAATCGGCCTTTTGCAGACCCTTTTAATACGACACCGGCACCGTCACGGCCCGGAATAAAGGGCGGCGTTCCCGCACGCGGATATTGCCCTTGGATAAGATAGCGATCAGCCGGGTTGAGCGCAATACACTTCAGCCCCAGAATCACCTCATCCTCTTTCGGCTCCGGTAATGCCGCCTCTTCTAAAACAAGATTTTTTATATCACCTGTCTTATGAAAACGCCATGCACGCATAATTACCTCCTTGCCTTCATAGGGGAGTGTCGGAGAAAAATTATTTCCTTCTCGTTTTCGTAATGTTCAAAGGATAATCGAATTTTTAATGCTTCATTTCTCGTTCTCAGCTGCCTCTATTCATTTCGTGATATACGCCGCCTGCCTGTAAACTCCGGCGGCGTATTCACGGTATAGCAAAGAAACAAAACATCCTTTTTATTCAAAAGGGACAACCGCACCGACCAGCCCTTAGCGATATCAACCAGCCTTTAGGGTGCCACAACGGGCTGTACCCATGCCATCTCATAATCGCCTTTTGCAAAGGCGTTGGGATGTAACTTATCGGAGACAATGGCGGCACGCACATAAAGTTCATCCCCTTCAAAACGGTAACTTGGATTCAAATCGGTCGTTTCGGCCAATACAACGCCGATGCTATCATCATAGACCAGAGAAGCACGGGACGGTGTTTTGCCCTTTTTATCGAGGTACGGCGTTGTTTTTGTCGAAAATCCTTTACGACTCCCGATAAAACGGGTCGTATATTTCACACCGCTTTCCGCTTGGATCGAAAAAGACAAGCCCGTATCGCTGCTTTCAATGGCATCCAACACAATGCCCGTACTAGGATAACACTTGCCCGCTTCTATTGCTTCCAACAAAGCATCGGCTTGCAGCGAGTCCGCATCAACCATAAGCCATCCCCTGCCCGGATTCGCATTGCCTGTACCCCAATTAATGTAATTGTGGGTATCATCGCTTGCCAGACCGTAGAGGACATTGGTTTTATCCTCCATTAGCCGAAAAGAAAGTACCACGTCCCAAATACGGTCGGTACTCGGATAGCCGTTTTCAACGTGTCCCCAATTATTGACACCGGGATGACCGTTAAAGACTTCAAAGAGGCGATATTCTTTCAGCTCCAATATTTCTTCAATGGTTACCGATTCCGCGAAATTGGGGTGGTTCAACACAGCGATCATAGGTTGATTTTTAGCAGCGCACTGTTCGGTCACAGCATTATGATACATACGCGCCAACGTGACCGCATCCTTATCCCGATCGGCAGGGATGACATCCACAATGTTGAGTGCGCACACATGGGGCCCTTTCCCTAAAGAAGTAATTTCTTCTCCATGGATGAGAAGGAATTCCCCCTCTTCTTCGAAATGGGCTTTCATTTCATCATAGGTTTTTAATCGGAGCATTTCTTGTCCGTTTTCAACTTTGGTCTCTACCCAATCATCGCCAAATTGATCACGAAGAATCTTTACCTGAGCAGGCGCAGGTTGTTTTTCCGGCGTGATGGGACGGAAGCGTTCGTCGTCTTGTTTTTGATTGTGTTCGGTAACACAGACAAAATTCCAACCATGATCCTTGTACCACGCCACAGGCACTTCAGGCGCGCCGTCGCCGTCACTGCGCAACGAATGCACATGAATCGCGCCCTTATACCATTCAGCTTGTGCGGATACCTGGAAAGCCAGTATGGCGCTCATACTCAACAGCAGCACGAAAACAACTTGTCTCATTTCAGATTCTCCTCTTTTATGACTATGCCCGCTCTCATCAAAGAAGCAGGGCAATACTCACATATTCAAAATTCCTCGGTCACTTAACGCATTTCCGGAAAGTACCGAGCTTCAATTAACAAGCAGAGGGTGTGCCAGAGAACGACATGGGCTTCTTGGATCACCTTCGTCGAATCGCCCGGTGCTTTAATGGCAATATCGGCAACTTCCGCCATGCGCCCGCCTCCCGGTCCTGTCAGCGTGATTACCTTGCCGCCGTGCGCTTTGGCAACTGACATGGCCATCAGACAATTGGCAGCATTGCCTGAGGTGCTAATCGCCAACAGCAAATCACCGGGACTCATCAGGGCGTTTAACTCTTGTGCGAAAGCAATATTCGGAAAAATACAGTCGTTTTCAATGGCTGTTTTCAACGGACCATTCAAACCCAAGGTAATGGCGGGCAGCCCTGTTTCCAAATGCTGGCTTAAATCGTCACCATAGGGAAGACCGCTCAGCTTTTCTTGGAAAGCGGGATCCAGCGTTCTGCGCCGTTCAAAACTTTTGCACAGCTCCCCGACGATATGCTGCGCGTCCGCATGGGATCCGCCATTTCCACAGGTAAAAAAACGGTTCGGCCCATCGAAACAGATCGATAACGCACGGTGTGCCGCAAAGAGCGCCTCTTCACAACAGGCTAAATCGGGGCGGCGATCCAACATGGCAGTCACGAGTGGTTGTTCTTTTTCGTTCCAACTAATCACGTCATACATCCTTTCAACTCATAGCGCAATCAATCGCCCATGAGCATCATATCCACAGATATTTTTTGAATTTTACAAAGATCTATTTTACAGCGATACAAACAAATTAACAGAACAATTAATCTGTTCATGGTAACATATTTGATATGATACATCTACTATGAAAAATATCTTTTTAATACAGTGCCTTTTTAGCTTTCGCGGCTCCGCTTTGACATACTTTTCTTTTATCCTTCTCTGCCTGCCTGTACTTGCCACGGAAACAAGCGATGTACAAGTCCAAGAAGAGCAGAAAACGCCTTTTGAAATACTGCAGGAATCGCTGACTGACCAAGAAACCGCAGAGCGGAAGATTCGCGCCTTCGACAAAATCAACGTCTTAAAAGCGGAACTATTAAAGGAAGAGGCACGCGATCTCAACGCAGCCGGCAAGGATGAGGATGCTTCAAAACGAAGGGAAGAAGCAAAAGCCTTACTTGCAGTGGTTGATGACGCCTATCAGCTTGGACTCTCCCTATACGGAGACAGCGCCGTACTGCATAATTTCTACGGCGAATTTTTATTTGATATTGCCTCTCAGGTGTCCAAGGCAGTTAGCCACTGGCAAAAAGCCCTTCGGGCCGATGAAAACTGTGCCCGTGCCCACAACAATTTAGGCATGTATGACCTGCATCAAGGCGCCTATGAAAGCGGCCTCAGCCATATGGATAAGGCCCTCGCTTTAGAACCCGATAATCCCACTTTTTTATTCAATATCATCCAAATATATCTGACGAATTACAGGCAGGTCATGGCGCTGACGGGTATGTCACGTGCTGAGGTTTTTGAAAAGGCCATGAACCTTTCAGCGCGAAGCGTTGCACTGGCGCCCCATGACTACCAAATCTTAAGGGACTATGCGCTCAATTTCTTCTTGGCTGAAGATTTCGAATCCCTTCCCGATTGGACGAAGGCCGCGTCCGCATGGCACGCCGCCGGGAAACATGCCCCAAATAAGATGGAACAGTATAATACCCTTTTATATGAAGCCCGCGCCCACATACGGGGCGACAACAAAACAGAAGCGCAGCGTTGTCTGCTCGAAGCCGATAAACTGTTGCCGAACAATGCCCTTGTTCAAGAACTCCTCCTGAAAGTGAAACAATAACAGCCATGGATTACAGCATAGAAAGTCATGGGTTAACCAAAATATATAATGGGCAGCCTGTCGTCAATCGTTTAAACCTTCGTATTGAGCGGGGCACCTTTTGCGGTTTCTTGGGACCCAACGGCGCAGGAAAATCTACTACCATCAAGATGCTGACGGGCGTGCTGGCTCCCTCATCCGGTTACGCGCGGATACTGGGCAACAACCTGAAGCATGACACCCTGGCCATTAAAAAACGCATCGGCGTCGTTCCCGAAGATCAATGTCTCTTTGAAAATCTGACTGCCCCGGAATACCTCGTCTTTATCGGGCGCATGTATGGATTGCCCAAGGACGTGGCGCTCGATCGAAGCCATGAATTACTGGATGCGCTGGGCCTTGCCGACGCATCAAAAACGCTCATATTGGAATTTTCCACAGGCATGAAAAAGAAGTTGGCCTTATGCGCCGCACTCATCCATGATCCGGAAATACTCTTCTTAGACGAGCCTTTCGAAGGCGTGGATGCCATCGCTTCGCGCACGTTACGGGCCGTCTTAGAACAAGCCCGCGCCCGAGGCGCTACCATCTTTTTGACCTCCCATATCCTTGAAATTGTGGAAAGGCTTTGCTCCCATGTCTATGTCATCCACGAAGGGCAATTGATATTTCAAGGTTCTTTGGAAACACTCGCCCAAGGGAGCCGTCTTGATGAAGCCTTCTTAAAGCTCGTCGCTCATGGTCAACAGGAAAACACACAGCTTTCCTGGCTGGGAGCCTCCCATTGATGTCGCCTCAAATCCGAGCCATCTTTAGACTCAAATGGACCATGTTCCGCCGTAGCTTCGGGAAAAGCTCCACCTCAGGATTAGCCGTGGTCCTTGCCCTTTTTACCGTCGGCGCCTTAATCTCAATCGGCATAAGTTTCCTGCTTTTCTACTTGGCACGGCTCAGCACTAAAGAAGATTCGTATGACTCCGTACTCCTGCTTTTAGACGGCTCTATCCTGCTCTATTGCTTCTTTTTTTGCTGGGGCTTATTGCTCGAACTGCAGAGGAATGACGTCATTGATTTCAAAAAGATGTTGTTCCTTCCCGTGTCTTTATCCTCTGTGTATCTCATCAATTATCTCGCCTCCTTGCTCGGCCCTTTATTTCTCTTTTCCATGCTGCCTTTAGCAGCGCTCTTCTGTGGATTGTATCCCGCCATGGGCGCGGGTATTTTTCCCGCCGGCATTATTTTGTTCCTATCTTTTTTTATGATGCTCGGCGCATGGTCTTATTATCTGCGCGGAAAACTCGCTATGCTTATGGAGAATCCCAAATGGCGGCGCATTGTTTTCATGCTAGTGCCCATCAGCTTTATTTTTATTGCACAAATGCCCGCCCTCGTTTTACGATTGACTGTGAGGCAGGCTGCCGAAAAAACGTCGGGAAACCTTTTAACACTGTTAAATAATCACTTGGACATTACGAACAAAGTCTTCCCCCTCCTATGGCCCGCCTATGGTTTATGGTCTGTCTGTCTCGAGTCTTCCTTTTTGATCTTCGCCCTCACCTTAGGGGGCATGTGGATCATTACCTTAGTCGGCTTATATATAGGATTCGTCAGTACGTTGCGCCATTACATGGGCGCCTCCTCCTCGAAACCTAATTCTCCGCTAAAAAGCCAGACCAAAAAAGACGTGCCTGTCACCGCGAAACGCTTGCCCTTCCTATCCGAAGACACCTCAAGCTTGGTGTGCAGTTTTTATGTCTCCTTCAGCCGGCATCCTCATGTACGGATGTTACTTATTATGCCCATTTGTTTTGGTTTATTTGTTTTGTTTATGCAACACAACAGCGCGCCTGACTCTCAGCTTTCCGGCCGGAACTGGATACCTACAGCCTGCCTTCTATGGCCCTTCATCAATTTTTCTTTTTTCATGTTCAATCTCTTTGGCATCGACAACAATTCCTTTCGAATCTTACAGCTATTA
Organism: Candidatus Hydrogenedentota bacterium; assembly: GCA_012523015.1. Lineage (NCBI taxonomy): Bacteria > Pseudomonadati > Candidatus Hydrogenedentota > Candidatus Hydrogenedentota bacterium. The sequence continues at coordinate 2,427 of JAAYJI010000250.1, read as the reverse complement.
CCCACAGCCCGCTATAAATATCTGCTCGCTAAAAATATCGCAGTCGCTCCCATTGTACTGGGACTTTTTCTTTTCTTCTTTGCCGTAAGCCTTCTGCTCATTGAAGTTTCCGTCGTCGGCGCCTTCCTCTCTCTGATCTTAGCGCTTCAATTATTTCTCCTATTCAGCGCTGTGGGCAATGTGCTCTCCATCAAATTTCCCCATCGCCTCCATCGCGACGCCCTGCGAAGCCCAACCGATCGGATCTATCGTATCTCGAATGGCTTTCTCTCCATGATCCTCTCCCTGATCTTGGTACTTCCTGCATTTTCCTGTTTATTTATATATAGAAGCAAACCCGCAATATTCATGGAACATCTTCCCGGCGATTGGGCAGTCCTTATACCGGCGGTCCTATTAACGTTCATCACTCTATTCATCTATCGGAAAGGGCTGCACTATACGGGCGACATGCTTACGGCGCAAGAAGGCCGTGTAGCAGACATTTTATTGGGCGAATTGGATTAACGCATTGGCCGCAACCCGTGTTATAATTAATTTGCAAGGTATCCGGGGACGGGAGACCATAACAGGATGTTGCTCCCTTCACCATTGGACACAACCAAAACACTAAATAGGATGAGGAGAGTCATTTTAATGGCGGTCAGAGTTATCTACCTTGTCAGACACGGTCAGCATGATCTAAAGAATCCGAGCGGTTCCGAACTTGGCGGCAGCCTTACCTCCCTTGGCATCAAACAAGCAGAGTTAACGGCACAGATGCTGGCAAGCAAAAATATTTCTTCCATCCACAGCAGTTCTTTGAATCGGGCGGAAGAAACTGCCCGTATTATCGCCCGGCAACTGCCCGGCATCTCCATCCAACAAACCGATTTGCTGTGGGAATGCATCCCCACCATGACCCCCAAACTCAAGTTGGAAATGCCCAACTATACGCCTGTCCAAGTGGCGCAAGACAAACAACGCGCTGAAGTGGCCTATAGAAAATACTTCAAAGTCGCGAAACGAACCGACCGCCACGATCTCATCGTCTGTCACGGCAATCTGATCCGTTATTTTGTTACGCTCATCTTAAACGCGAAGCCCGATAGTTGGGTCAAAATGGATATGTGCAACTGCGGGATTACCCAAGTTCTTATTCAAGGTGATGGCGATATGGCAATCTTATGCCTCAATGATTGGTCCCATCTCCCCAAAGAGCTGCGTACGTCAACCTTACGCTGAGTTGTTGGAAATCCCATCGTCTTCACAGTCCTTTGGTTGCCGGCTTGTGGATCGCCGATGACGACGCTTCCTTTGTTTGCGTATCTTCGCAGCCTTTTGAGCCGCTGCGCTCCCTTCCCCCAACGCATCTCCCTCCATAAGCTCACAAAGTCTTCGCCGTGCATAAAAACGGTTTAACGCTTGGGAACGTGCCTTTTGCATCTTGACGGAAGAGCCACTGGGGACATGGAGGAGATACACGCAGGTGGCGGTCCGATTCGTTTTTTGACCACCGGGACCCGAACTGCTGACAAAGCGCTCTGTCAAGTCCTCTTCCCGCAAACCGCAGGCTGCCATGCGCTGCAACAAACTGCGCATTTTCTCTTCCGTAACGCCAAAATTTAACACAGTTTCTCCACGATGAACAGCCCCTTCACACGAAGGTTCCCCCGCGTAAGGGAGACCCTCCTATTCAAGGGCCATAATAATAACATCGATTGTTCGGTGTTTCTTGCACACCGACAACGATCGGATGAAGGTGCCCCTCTTTAAGAAAGCGCCAAATCCATAAGACGACCCGTTCCGCCGTAGACTGTTCCAAGTCTTCGACCTCATTCAAATACCGGTCATGGAGTTCATGAAATAGGGCGTGTGCCGCCGCTTCGATGCCTGTTGTATCGCTGCATGCAAATTCAACGGTGTAGCTGTGCCCGTGTACCACACGACAAGGATGGTCTTCAGGCAGATGGGGCAACGATTGCGCTGCGGCAAAACGGAATCGGTATCGTTCGGGCAGTCGGGACAGCGCCTCTTCGGGTATTTTTTCTACATAAAAGGCAGACGGTTCCGGCGGAAAAACTCGGACTTCACGAAACCAACGAGGCCGGGGGGACTGCAGGTTTTCGTGGATCCATGCCTCTAAAGATTCGACAGAACAATCTTCTTCCAGCCCCGGAATATCCGATAAACAGCAATGATCCAATGCGCTCCGTATGGGCTCAAAGTATTGCTTCAGTTCCGCATAATCCACGACCCAGCCATTGGAGGGGTCAATCTCCCCTTCCGCCACCAGATCAATACGATAACTATTTCCTTTGAAACGGTAGCTGCCATCGGCCTCATAGGCTTTGTATGCCGCTTCAATATGAAAAGATTTAATAATTTGTATGGTCATTGCTTACTCAGTCATTTGGTCTATCGTTGCAACATTGTTATATTATAAGG
>JAAYJI010000249.1 GCA_012523015.1 Candidatus Hydrogenedentota bacterium | reverse complement strand
GGCCGCTAATTTGTTCGGGAGACCAATACTCATAACTTTTGCTTATGACATAGCGCAAAAGAGGAGGATGATCAAGTTTCTTCTTACGTTCTATCTCTTGACGCCGATTGATAGCAAGCCGATCCGCGGCAGTGGAACAATAGCGACCGCGTACACTATTACGGCGCAATTCACGGCCGATACTACTTTTATGAAACCCGAGTATCTGAGCTATTTGGCGGTTGCTCAATCCTTGGCTTTTAAGTGTTTCTAGTTTTATACGGTCATCTCGTGTAAAATGGTGGTGGGACATTATGGACTCCTTCGGGTGTTTGGCAGGACGATTCTACCGAAGGTCTCTGTGATGTCCTCTTTTTTGGGATCGGTTGCATTTCAACCTTGAATCCGCCCTTTTTGATCATCACAGGAATAATCTGATATACTGATTGTTCCGAGTCGGTCTCTCCGGCGTTCATTCTAAGGCTTTACAGGTAATACTGAACGTCGATACTGCCGGGCGGTTAGCTCAGTTGGTTAGAGCACCTGCCTTACACGCAGGGGGTCGCAGGTTCGAGTCCTGCACCGCCCACCATCACAAAAAAATGCAAGGACATCGTGCCTTGCTTTTTTTGTTTAACGGGAAAAGACATTCTGCTTGAAGATTATGAGCACACGCATACAGTCGTAATTCCGAACCATAGTTGATAAAAAAAGCCGGCAACGGCATCCGACTACGCAAGGTGTCGGACAGTGCCGCTGCCGGATCAAACCTAAACTTAATTATTCACCTGCCCTATAGGGGATTATCTTCCGATGCGATTTAGATCTGCTTGGCAGGCAACATTATTAAACAACTACTACCTACATCCTTCGAATTTAAGAAGACCGTTGCACAGTTGATTACCACTTAACATACCAATGAGTAGTTTGTCTCTCGGACAACGTTACAAAACCACGGTCATCCCAATCTCGATCCCACGTATAAACAATACAATAGTATGTTCCAGCATCCAATCCACTCATTTTGAAGGTTCCATTATAGGGTATGGGTTTAGGCAACAAATTTACTCCTTCCGGCGTTTGATAAGCGCACTCATCAGCAACTTTCACAAGAGATAAGAAAGCTAAATCATTATCTTCTTCGTCAAAACTCTCTCTCATATTATGCACGACAAAGCTAGCTTTACCCTGCTGCCAACAACCTGAGAGTAAACCAAGACACAGTCCGACTACAACCAATACCATCACTTTTTTCATGTTCTTACCCTTTCCTTCATTTTTAAATAAATCCTTCACAACGCCATTCCGGAAACTGATCCGATGACTGAAGATACCTATCCTTGGTATTTTTTATTAATTTATAACAATACACAAACCCTCACTTCACATCTCTACATAGAACTCCCATGATGTGTTTTTACAAGTCAATTCATTATAAACAGTAGAATGAATCGTTACAAACAAATTACGGAAGGAAAGAAAGCCGCTTCCCCACGCTTAGGCACCGGACAAATAACGCTCCGGATAAGCGATTGGTATTGTCTTTACCGCGGCATGTTTCATTCTTGGCGGGTATTACCGTTGGTGGGTTCTTCGCTCATTTGATCATCGATAAAGACTTTATCGCCGGCGGTCAATAAAAGCATCCGTTCCCCATTGGATATGGTCAGTTTTTTAGAGGCGGGATTATACTCAACAGCTTTCCAGTCACCGAGAATCGTGCTGCCCAACTGGACGTTAAACGTATCCTGGTTGCCGTCGGGAGCGAGTAAGGAGACACGGAAATCAGCAGAGGAATTCCCCGCTTGAAAAACACCAATCAGATTGAAGGTGTAGAGAGAAGCGTTATCCGCTAAGCGTTCTGCGACATCAGTTATTTCAGTCTCTGCTCCGTTCAGTTCCGGTGGCAGCTGCGTTATAAGGTTTGGAGCCGGAACTTCATCAAGATCATCGGTATCTTCTTTATCTTCTAGGAAACGAGGCTTCTCCTCAGCAACAGATACAACCGTTTCCTGTTGTGTGTCCGGCGCCAATCTCATGCCTCCATTAAAGGTTGATGCACGAATCCCCGTGTATCCCATATAAACGAGAAGAGAAATGCAAAGGGCGCAGACGAAGACGAGTATGGCGCGCGAAAAGACACGCAACGATATGTCACTGAACACAATCAGGCTAAGACCTATGCCAACGGCAAAAAAACTCAACAGTGTTGTCGCGCCCAAACTATCAATGGACGTACCGAAAACAGGGCTTGATAAAAGCGCCGTAGTTTGGAACAGGACAAACACACTGGTCAAGAATACGAGCAGATGCCCGAAAAAAAACCATAGTGCTGCAGTGCGCCGCAGGCGCGCGGCTTTGATTAACACCAAGGGCAGTTGAAACAATGCCGTCAGGATCGGACACATCAAAACCAAACAATAGAGTGTACAGGGTTCCTGTTGTAGAAAAACTAACATTCCCCCCAACAACAAAAGCACACCGAGCAAATAAAAACTCGCAGTAAAGCGTTGCCCCATACGATGCCGTCCGGCGTCCAAGACATCTGCTAAGGATAGATCCTCATGGGGAGCGTCAAGAGTCGAATTGGCGTGAAGCGACTTGTTTATCTGCGCCTTCATATGCAGTAGAAAGCGCTCCATCGTTTCCAGATCGGAAAGAACCACCCTATCCAAATGTTGGGGAAGGGCGCCGTTCCCGGTTTTGCCGAGAAGATCTTGACGGTATTTCTGCAGGCTGCTCATATCCTGCGCAACGTCGGATACAAATACCTCCATTCTGCTCCGATAAAAAGATATGGACGCTTCCACACGTTTATGGGCGGCTGCGTAATCTTCGTACGTACCTTGAGCGGCGTCAGCGGCGTCAGATTGCCCCGCGGGCATGCGCTTCCATTCCTTCATGCGCGCTTCAATGCCCGATCTCGTATTCAACGCATCGTATAAGTCTTTGATATAGAGCAACGGCACAGGTGTCTCTTTCGTGAGATCCGGCTCCTCGAAATGAATCGCGGTAAATTCCTCTTTGTCGAAGGCGTCCAATTCTAAATCCATCAAGCCGCCGGCAACAAAAGGATCATTCACATGCTGCCACGCTTTCAAGTGGTAAACAAAATGTACCAGTCTTTCCCGCGCCGCCCGCAAGCGAAAGACGGCGTTGAAATAGTCCCGCACCGAGATCTCTTTGACATGCAATGAAACGATGTTATCTTGAATGGATTTTTCATTGGATATTAATCGAACTTCGATCTCTTCCTGCTTTGTCCGCAGCTGCCGCTGAAATTGTTCGTGTGCCTCGTCCAATGCACGGCTGTATGCATTGACTACGGATGAACTCAGCCCGTCATCTTCCTCTAATAAGGCGCGGTGTTCTAGATTATCAAGGAGATGCTGATAGGTACACAAACGCCGCAGCATATCGTTGCGTTCGAAAGGAAGTGCTGCTTTTACGACAGGCTGGCGCTCCTCTATGAGAGATTGGTCCTTTGCTTGCGCGCTTGAGGGGTTGGAGGAGTTGTGGAAGGGCGGCGTGATTTCTTCGTCTGCCCCTTTATTGCCTAAAAGGGCATCGGAATCACTGCTTGCGTCGAGGAGATCCGGGTCATCGTCCGCTCCGGCGAAGTTGGCATCGGAATCATCTCTGGCTTCATCCAAAACGCTGTGGTCGGAGCAGACCGCCACATCTCGATTGAAAACACCCGTCTTGCGCAATAATTCCGGATGCTCTTGGAGATAAACGACCGAGATGCACGGAGGAAACTCTTGTTCCTCAGGCAGAAAAAATTTCTGACGACACGCCACACATTTAGCCGGTTTCCCGTACATGGTGGGAGTAATCTTCATTCTCTGTCCACAGATACAGATAATCCGTAGATTTGTTTTTCTTTTGTCTGACATAGGCACCGTATCGAAGCCGTTGTTTTCAGATAAGCGTCAAAACTACAGTTACAACCCCCTATGGTAACATAACTTAAAGCCGAGTCATAGCGCTGTCTTATTCGCGCTGCATCGTTACGTGCATCCGAGCGTTTCAGTCCTCAGCGGGCAGCTTCTCGCCGTCACCGCCACCGTCTGCTTCGACGCCGGTCACTTCACCCGTTGATGAACGTTCTATTTTAAAAACGATCTCACCGGGCCGCGTCATGCCGGCGTCCTTTCGCGCTCTCGCCTCTGTTTCAACAGGGTTATTTTCCAACGTGGCAATACCGGCGCGCGTCTCCTCCACCTTTTGCCGCAACGAGTCGACTTCTTGCTGCATCGTTTTCAAGTCGTCTTTTTTACTTTGATATTCAATATATCGTTGGCGAAGGTTGCGCTGGTAGCCATAGCCGAAACCGACGGCCAGCACCAGCACAACCCCTAAACACCATAGTAAGCGTTCTTTATTCATAGTTGCAGCACAGAGGCGCCTTTTTATTTTTGATTGGGCAATGCAGCCAATCCCGGATAGGCGGCTTTAGCACCCAAATGTTCTTCAATACGCAGCAGTTGGTTATATTTGGCGATACGGTCACTGC
>JAAYJI010000248.1 GCA_012523015.1 Candidatus Hydrogenedentota bacterium | reverse complement strand
TCACGCGGCATGGCTGGGTCAGGCTTTCGCCCATTGCCCAATATTCCCTACTGCTGCCACCCGTAGGTGTCTGGACCGTGTCTCAGTTCCAGTGTGGCCGATCAACCTCTCAGTTCGGCTACCCATCATAGCCTTGGTGAGCTATTATCTCACCAACTAGCTAATGGGGGGCGGACTCATCTCTCGGCGGTGCTTTGAAGCGCCTTTCTTTGGTACATCGCAATGTACCAACCGTATGCGGTATTAGCGGCCGTTTCCAGCCGTTATCCCCCACCGGGAGGTAGATTATCCACCTGTTACTCACCCGTTCGCCACTTTATACACTCCCGAAGGAGCTTTAATCGTTCGACTTGCATGTATGAGGCCTGCCGCCAGCGTTCGTTCTGAGCCAGGATCAAACTCTCCGAATTAAAAACTCGAACAAGCGGAGCGAACTCCTCTTGTTATTGAATAGTTTGATTCCTCGTAGATGTTGTTAGAATCACAACACAAAGGATATCAATGATTGTTTGGGCCGATAGTCAAATTACTTCAACTCTCAGCACACAAGCGACCATGTGTTGTACATCGTATTCAATTTTCAAAAAGCATCCGGTACCCTGTTGCGTACTCGGCGGCCCCGCTCATAAAAACCCGGGAGGGGCACGAGGATTAATTGTACCAACTAATCCTTGGCAATGTCAAGTCTGTGCTCAACTTTTTTTGAGGCCTTAAAAGCGATCAATTTCAGGTGAGGCAGACCTTAACTTGAGATCTTCCGCAGCCTGCCCTTTCGGGCTCTTTTCGGAAGCTGTGTGAAGTATAGCATAGTCTTTTGCTAACTTTCAAGTTTTTTTCTATTTATTTTTCAGTGAGTGACCACTAACTTGAAAACCGAAGCAAACCAGCGAAAGTATACACTACCTAAAAACACAATTTCAAGTTGTGACGATTAAAATTTCGCTTCCATCCACTAGACACAACGAATGTGTTGTTTTTCATGGAGTGGAGAGTTCCGCAGGAAAAGTGTTGCGGAGAAACGCCAGTATACCACACAAAAAAACGCAATGTCAAGCACAAGGATTTGTGCCTTCCAGCCGCATTCCTGCGGGGCACACTGCCATCAAGATGTGCGTAGTCTACAGGATGCGAAAGGCGAATGTCAAATTAATTTCCCTCCCTTTTATTCCCCCTGATTTTACAGGGTCATAAGCATCTCGGCTGCGAAGAAACCAACGAGGTAGAGAAGTCCGAGTGTGCACGTTGTTCCATTTTTTTTGCGCTCTTGAGATTGAAGACGGCGGCGGCGAAGCCGGGCGAAACAAGCTACAACCGACCGGAATAAGGAAGCTACCTCGAGCAAATGTTGGAAGAAAGTTTTGTGATTGCCCCTTGTTTTTTTTTGCAGTGCCCTTTTTGTTCTGCGCGGAAATGTCAATCCCTTTCATGAATACACGAAGTGCTCTGCAGCCTACTGTTCGTCTTTGATCGCAATAATACCGAAAGGGACAACCGCTTTATTGCGCCCAATCCCTAGGGGAAAAAACAACTATTTTTTTTGCGAAAGGGCGCCTTACTTTCAATATCAAATCTCCGCATTTAATTTGTACGATGGGATTACTTTCTCTTATAGTATAGCTGTTGTGTTTGGGCAGTTTGTTTAGTTTGTGTGAGCAACCTTAGAAGGAAAAAGATGATGGCGAAAATAGTTACAAAATATTTGCCTTTGGGCGCGATGCTTCTTTTAACGGCGGCCTTTATGGTCGGGTGTTCGTATGACATTGAAATACCGGTAACCAAAGGTGTGGTTCTCCCCGGAACCGACGGCATAGATGGTCTTGAAGGCTTGGATATTTCAGGACTCACAAGCGGCGTATGGGGACCGGAAAAGCTGGGCGAAATCTGCGGCCTATCCAACATTTCCGAATTCTTAGAGACAGTGGAACTGCCGTCGTCCATTTCCAATATCTTGGCCATTATAAAGATTAACGATGTGTTAATTAGTGAGATTGCTTTTAACGCGACGCAGGGTGATTTTAATACCATTAAAACACTAAGTCTCGACATAAAAGGCGATGGTACAAATGTCGCTTCCTTTCCTGCCCATGATGCGAACGGCCTGGGCGAATCGGTCAATCTAAAAGCAAAAAAACCGCTTAGTTTGTTGAAACAAAAAGCCGATTGTTTGGAATTTTATGTTTCATTAGAAGGCACGATGCCGAAAGAAGATGTAATACTTGACTTGGTCACAATGGCATCTATCAAGTACAGTATCACTCTATTTTAAATCTTGCCGACCTGGAAACAAATAACAAGTTTTGCTGCCCGGGGTCCGACAGACAGCGCTGTTGGGCTCCGGGTTATTCTTCGCCTAGATCGTCCAGGATACCCACGCCGGCACTGGTACCGATGTAATTCGCGCCGGCATCAATCATGCGCGCCACATCGGCATAGGTGCGTATACCGCCGGCAGCTTTAATATCAAGATGAATGCCGACAGTCTCTTTAATTAAACGGATATCTTCTTCGCGCGCGCCGTAGGCTCCGAAACCGGTAGACGTTTTGATGGCGCTCGCGCCGGCGCGCAGACTCATCTGACAGGCAGCAATCTTTTCTTCTTTGCTGAGACAGCTCGTTTCTAGAATCACTTTTACCGGAGCGCCCCCGGTCGCTTTCACGATGGTAGCGATTTCTTTTTCAACGTAGTGGTTATAGCCGGATTTGAGAGCGCCGATATTGATGACCATCGCGATTTCGTCGGCGCCATTCTTCAGCGCATCCCGCGCCTCCTCCACTTTGATCCGCGCCGATGACGCCCCCAGAGGAAAGGCAATACACGTGTCGATAATGACCTCGTGATCTTTCAGGAGTTTGGCGCAAAGCGGTGTCCAAGCCGGGTTAACCGATACGCCACGAAAGCCATGGCTAAGGGCTTCTGAACAAAGTTTCCGAACCTCGGTTTCGGTAGCATCAGGACGCAACAAAGTATGTTCAATCAGTTTTGCAAGTTCTGCGCGATTCACGTTCTCGTTTCCTTTTGAATGAGCTTCTCCGCCTCTCCCGAACAACACAAAAGAGTTGATAGTGCTTTTTCCGTAGAAACACCATTGTAACATTATCCCGGCGGATTCGACACGTTGAAGCCGGGATGGACGAGATGGACAGAATGGACAAGATGGACCGGATGGACAAAATGGACAGAATGGACCGGATGGACAAGATGGACGAGATGGGCACAAAACTTTTCGGTGTAGGCAGTAGATTTGTCTCGCCGAGGTGTTTCTGTCGTCATGTCGTTGTGTTATGTACGTTGACTTGAATAGCCATTCCCGCCTCTTTTGGAGTGCGCCTGCCTTAGCGCACTCCCGTCCATCCCGTCCATCCCGTCCATCCTGTCCATAGTGTCCATAGTGTCCATAGTGGAGACTCTTGGGCGCGATAAATCTCGCCCCTACAGTTATTGGGTCAGCGTGAAAAAGTAAGGTATTGTAAAGACGTAGGCGCACGTCCTTGCTTCAAAGACCGCGCCACCTCCACCAGATTCTTCGCTGTGCTCAGAATAATTTTGGGTTCCCAACTGGAAAGTTGAGGAACCAGCAGGGCTTGGGTAAAAGTTTGGGCAGTGTTGTGCGCTGCAGGGTGAAAGGTGAGGTGAAGAACTTTCCGGTGCAGGGGCGGGATTTATCGCCCCCGAAATCTTTCTGTCATTGAGGCGCAACGTCACGCTTTGGCGTCGCTTCTAGGCAGCGCAGCCAAGAACTTGTTTTTTCTCTCCGAGTTTGCTATAGTATAGCCTCTTTTAATGCCATTCATTCGTGCCGTTTTCTCGGCGTCTAACAAGTATACAGTAAGGAGCTCATTATGGCTAGGGTATGTGAATATAGTGGGAAGCGCCCACAAGTCGGTAATCGTGTAGTACGCCGCGGTAAAGCCAAACGCGAAGGCGGTATCGGTCAGAACATCACCGGTATTTCCAAACGCCGCTGGAACCCCAATCTTCAAGTAATCCGTGTTGTTGATGAAAATGGCCGCGTGCGCCGCGTCAAGGTTTGTGCGCGCTACATCAAAGCCGGTAAATTTGTGAAAGCGCCCCGCGGCAGTCACGCCGCATGGAAAGCGTCAGCGGGTAAATAAATCCCTTCTTTTAACTTTTATCGCCCTGTCTCGGCCAGCCTCCGGGACAGGGTTTTTCTTTGGAGAGCCATGAATACAGTCATCGGAATTGGAGATTCAATCGATCTCAGCATACACGCCGTTGCCCATGGCGGCGACGGTATCGGACATCTATCGGGACAAGTGTGTTTCGTAAGCGGCGCGCTGCCGGGCGATCGGGTTGAAGCGCAGATTTACCGCAAAGGGAAACGGGCCCTTTGGGCGCGTACAACAACAATCCTTGAAAAGTCACCGGCACGCTTAGCGTCGACGCCGTGCCTGTCCGCCGCCTGCACATCCGCCTGCGGCTGGCACGATTTTTCCTATCCCGAACAAGCCCGGTGGAAACAGCGGATCGTCGCAGACGCGCTCAAACGTATTGGCAAGATTGACGCAGACGTGGCATGGAAAGAATGCCCCGATTTACGAAGCGGCTACCGTACCCGTGCCGCCTTCCACAGCAACGGAAAGGTAACGGGCTATTATTCGCGTCAAAGCCATGACGTGATTCCCGTAGCGGATTGTCCGCTCCATCATCCCCATCTCAACGCGGCATTAAAAGGGCTCCAAGGCATCCCATGGAAAGGCGATATTCAGGTCACCGTCAACCCCGAAGCATCAGAAGTGTTGGTCTGGACCAAAGACCCTTGCCCGCCCCTGGCCGAAGCGTTCCCCCTTTACAATTGCGCTCGTGACGATACACGACACCAGTTTCTATTTGACGGTGTCCCCATCGTCAACGGCGTCTTCAGCCAATCAAGTCTTCTGTTGAATCGGCTCTTGGTCAAAGAGGTGAACGACTCCCTGGGAGAGGCGGAAAGTCTCCTTGATCTCTATTGCGGCAGCGGTAATTTCAGTATCAACCATGCCGGCAAGATCGACGTGCTGGGCATAGACCACAGCAGCCCTGCGATACGCGCCGCCGCCGACTCTTGCCGCGGCAGCTATAGGCAAGGCGACGAAAGTGTCATGATCGCACAGTTGCATCAGCGCCCGTGGGGCGCCGTACTTCTTGATCCGCCCCGTACGGGAGCGCGCCAGCTCACCGACGCCCTATCCAAAACGGACGCGCAAAAAATCATTTATGTTTCCTGCGACCCCGCCACCTTGGCCCGTGATCTGCAAGCAATACTCACCGGTCATTGGCAGCTGAGCCGGGTCACGGCGGTGGATATGTTTCCGCACACGCCCCATATTGAAACCATAGCGTTGCTACAAAGAGAAATTAGGTAGACATCCTCAGATTCGAGCTATTTCCTGTGTATTTTGAGTGTATAAAAGATACGCAAAAAAACTTTTCTTGTAGAATTTTAAAACCCGAAACGGTAGGCTACAGTATGAGGT
>JAAYJI010000247.1 GCA_012523015.1 Candidatus Hydrogenedentota bacterium | reverse complement strand
CGCTCACGATTTTTCCACAGCCGCTTTCGCCGACCATCGCCAAGGTCGTACCAGTTTTTATCTCATAGGAGGTGTGCTCCACCGCACGAGCCGCCCCTTGATCGGTCTGACAAATAACGGATAGATCCTTTACACGGAGCAAAGTCGCTTCCGTGGTCGGAGAGCTGGGGAGATCATTATTTTCTATGGAGGTTGATAGGCTCATGGCGTTTAGCATACACAGCAAGATTCATGAAGAGCAAGCCAAAAAAATAAATTGTGCCTGCATTATTTTTTAGAACAACGCAGCGCCTCTTCCTTTTTAGTCGACAGCGCTCTTTTCTTGTCGCTTCTTCATCGCTCGCTTTTCTAAAAACATACCTTTCACTTGGTAATAAACCGAAAAACAGAGGAGACACAAAACCGGTAGCGTATAGCGCAATCCCGCGGCACGGAAACTATTGGTAAAAGTCCACACCCGCAATTTCAGATAACCGCCCACATGATCAACACGCCTTTTAATATGGTAATTTCCACGGCCGCGAACAAGCTGCCACGCTTTGAAATCGCGGAAGGTATTTTTTTCTATGTGGTAAACACGCATGGCGGGCCGGTAACGGATACGGACACCGGATTGTATGGCGTGCCACGCAAGCACCGTATCTTCGCCGCCTGCCACGGGGAAGCTGGTGTCGAAGCCGCCCAAAGTCTCAAAAATAATTTTGCGGAAGGCAAGATTGCAGCTGCTGAAACTGGCGGTGTACCCTTCTTCGTCGACACGCCACACCTTATCAAAGCCCAGCAGACCGCCGCCCGGAAAACCCAGTAACGCAACAGCCTTACCGAAAGGACTCACCCCACGCGTCACCGTATTGCCGGCAAGGATAGCGCCCCCTTGCAAGCCGTCCACCGCCTCCATCAAGGTATCCGCTTCGAGTTCACAATCGGTGTCCGTAAAAAACAGACAATCGCTCGCAGCAGCTTTCGCACCCAAATTGCGGCAGATGGCGGGTCCTCTATTCTCGGATTGATGCAAGATGCGAAACCGTGAATCTAAAATAAAGTCGTAAGCGGCCCCATCATTTGAGGCGTCATCAACAATAATAACCTCGAAGTTTTGCAGATGCTGACGCAACAACGAATCGTATAAGATCCGCATCAACGCAGGATCTGCATTATAAGAGGGGATAATAACGGAAATATCCGGTTCCATAAGCTTTAGTCTGTGTCCGATTCGACGGACGCATCTCCTTGCTTATACTCGCGCAAGTGCTCAATAAGCGCTTCCACATCATCGCTTTGTATGCCGTCCACGCCCCATGCGAGCAAGCTATCCCATGTTTCAGGGCCGCCATCATCGACAATGACCAACGCGCCGGCATCATGACAGGTCTTCACAAAGGATTCGCTAATATGCCGCCATGTTGACGCGACAAACTTCGGCTTTACCGTATCTAATATGCGCTGAAGATTTCGTTCAGCGCCGGGATCGGGCATGGGAACGCATTCGGGGCAATGCTTGATCAATTGCCGCAAATACAGCCCACCCACATACCAAATCACCTTATCGGTCATATCGTATTTTCGGATGAGCGCCACAACATCTTCCATATCTGCATATTTAAAATCCAAATAAATACCAATCTTGTCGTGACATAACTCAAGGATTTCTTCCAAGGTCGGAATGCGTTCTTCCTTCCATTCCTCTCCCACACGGCCGCCGATATCCATGGCTTTTAATTCGGCAAGGGTGTAGTTCTGCACCGCGCCGACAGCATCTTTCGTATAGGCGTCTACCTCATGATTATGCACGCTGACCAACTGCTTATCCTTTGTTTCGCGCACATCAATTTCAACAAAATCAGCTCCTACTTCAATGGCTTTGCGAAAAGCGGCCAGTGTATTTTCAGGAATGCCGCTGTGCACGCCCCGATGGGCAACCACATAAATCCCGCCATGGCGCGGCGCGATGGCAACGGGACTTTCCAAGGCAAGCGGCTGAAGCAGCAACATACTCGTAAGCAATATGGAATAGATCATGATCAAGTGTCTCCGTGTAGAATGGTGTTAATAATGGTGGCGGCAGCCATCATGCCAAAGAGGGCAGGTAAATAAGAAATCGTTCCGATAGGCTGATCCCGCGTGGGGGCGTCTGCGGCCGCGCCTCGTAAGGGCACTTCATCAGAGAATACACAGGGAATGCCTTTGACAATTCCCAAAGCGCGCAGCCGTTGCCGCAGCCGGCGCGCAAGGGGACAGCCATGGCTGCGGCTAATGTCTGCCACCTTGATCCGGAGCGGGTCAAGACGCTGCCCAGCGCCCATGCTGGCGACACAGGAAATCTGATGATCGTAAAGGTAGCGAAGCAGCGCCGCTTTGGCAGACAGATCGTCTATGGCATCAATGACATGCCATTCCCTCGTCAATCCTAAATCGTCAATGTTGGATTCATCCAGACAAATACAGCGCGTTATAACCTCCGTCCCGGCATGGATGGAGGCGACACGTTCTTTCGCCGCTTTCGTTTTATAGTGACCTATCGTAGCCGTCAATGCGAGGAGCTGCCGATTCAGATTCGTCGGCTCCACCTTGTCTGAATCCACGAGCAGGAGTGTACCGATCCCTGCCCGTGCTAAGGCTTCAACGGCATAACCACCCACACCGCCAAGACCTATGACCGCAACACGCGCCTGACATAAACGATCAATTCCATCATCGCCGACCAAAATGCGGGTGCGATGGAGCCGGTCTTCTTGTTCATGGGCATTGTCCATAGAGCCTTCCTTGGGGAACATTCCTTTCCTGATACCGTTTCATAGCGTGTTCTCACCCTATTATTACATTTTCTTTGGGATCCCCTCACCTCAATAGCCCGAAGAATAGACTAATCTCTTCCTTAGAGATGAAGATCAAAAAGGCGCGCCGCGTTGCGCGTCGTCATGGCGGCAATTTCCTCGGCCGGTCGCTCCAAGATCTCTGAGGCAGCGCGAAGGACGTATAAAATATTGGCAGGCGTGTTCGGCGTACCCCGCGCCTCGACAGGTGGGATATCGGGCGCATCGGTTTCCAACATAAAATGATCCGGATAAATGGCACGGAGCAAGCGCGCACGCTTCGGACTATTGCGCCAAGTCAACACGCCGCCCATGCTGAAGGAAAAGCCGTGTTGGATCAGTTCTTCCGCCAACTCCGGGCTGCCGGAAAAGTTGTGCACAACGCCGCCCCGTTCGGGACCGTACTTCCTCAACAGCATGAGCAGCTCATTGAAAGCACCTCGGCAATGAAGCACTACAGGCAGCTCCAGGTCCCGAGCAAGCTCTAGTTGGGGAATCAAAATATCCAGTTGCCGCGCCATGGGATAACGCTGCGTTTTCGCATCCAAGCCGATTTCACCGATAGCAACGGCTCCTAACGCCGCCGATGCCAACGAAGCAAGATGAGAATCAACACTTTCCGGACAATACCAAGGATGGATCCCCACGGCGAACTCCACCGCTTCATAGCGGCGCGCCAGCTCGGCAGAAAGAGACCACTGGGCGGGATATGCGGAAGCCGTGATCAACTTACGCACTCCCGCCCGTCGGGCAAAACTTAAGGTCTCATCCAGATTCGATTGGAAAAAATCGTTTTCCAGATGACAATGTACATCGACAAGCTCCATAAAAGATTCGTTTTAATGCATCTCAACTTCGCAGGTGCCGATAGCAGGCCGGTAATAATGGAAGACCACGTTGGGGTGGTTGGCGAGGAGGCTCATAGGCACGGCGCTGTCTGCCAGTCCTTTACTGATCATGAAAGCCGTGAGCCGCATGCCGAAAGGATTATCATGATTGCCTGCCTGCCAAATGGAAACCCGTTCCGATTTCCACGTTTCCACAGGTCCCACAGTCATGGCTTGCGTGGGTACATCGGACAAACGCCCTCCGCCGGAAGTGCGTGCATTTTGCATAATCGTCATGGGATGCAGGTCGACCATGCGCGAGCCAAGTTTGCAATATTCTTCGGGCGACGGCGGCTCGTCAATCCACTGACCTTCACGCTTCGGTGGATCATTGAACGCCCAATGTTTCACATCGCCCTGACCGCCTTGCATGACCATGCAGCGCATAGCGTCGAAGGTAGCACCGAATCCCTCAAGATCAATGGAAGGGAAGTGCATGTTCTCATCGCGGATACGCAGTTCGGGGCGCATGAGATTGAAGCAAAGGTCCATGTCCGCCTTCTTAAAAGACAAAGGATGGGTCGGCGCGACGGGCTTGCCATCTTCCACCCATTCGTCCATGCTCCAGAACTGGGCGTTGATCTTGGCCAAATTTAAATCAAGTGCATTGACCAGACGCGCTACCAGCGGCAATTGTTCGGTGGGACCAATGGGCCCGCAAATACCGGTAGGATTGTCCGGCGTCGAATCACGCCACGCCTCAATATATTCCAGCGCCTCAGCCAGATAGAAATCTTCCAACGTCTCGTGGAACACCACTTGGAAGCCTTCCCGTGACAACTGAAAAATATCCTTCTCGGTCAACGATGCTACATCGGCCAGCAAGGCATCATCCAAGGTTGTATAATCCCACCAATCGGGCGCGACAACACTGCGTTTACGCATGACATTCTCCTCTCATTCAGTTTTGTTGCTTAGACCACAATCAAAAGATAAATCATTATCGCCCAAGAAGGGGTGGTTTGGCAAAACCATATCTTTTCCCTGAACACAACGCACCGCATCTTTCCCGTCTAGGATCCTCTCATTGAAACTTTACCTCAAGAAAGTTCATCTGTTACACTAACACCTATTGTCTTTTAAGGGCCCATCGCCCACTGCTAACCAGGAGATTTAAAATGCAGCCTCTCATGAGATCCATCGTACTCGCAGCCCTCTTCCTTGGAATGGCCCTTACCACAACCGATATTTTCGCGCAGCCCCTACAAATTGAAAGCAGCGCCGCCCATCGTTACGTGCCCGTCACGATCCCTTTCTCTGGTGAAACGACAGCAGCGGCCTTAAACGTTAAAAACACACAAAACGGAGACATTTATCCTGCCACCCTACGGGAAGGTTCCCTGACATTTGTTGTGGACAGCATGGATGCCGCCGGAAAAATCGATGCGGAAGTAGTTGCCGCCGAAGATCAACCGGAAACCGCCAAGCAGGTTCTTTTGAAAAAGCGTGCCGATGAAGACGTGATTGACGTCACGATAAACGGCAGCCTTTTCACCGCCTATCACTATGGCACACAATGGCGCAAACCTTTTCTGTGGCCCGTGAACACGGAAGGCGGCATCAGCGTCACCCGCGATTATCCTATGGACGAAGAGAGCACACCGAAACCGGACCGTGATCATCCCCATCAAAAATCATTCTGGACCGCCTTCGGCGAAGTGAACGGTGTTGATTTGTGGGGCGAAGGTTCCGGCGCAGGCAACCAACGGTGCAAAAATGTGGACTTCGGTTCAGGCGACGCCTTCGGATGGATTCGCTCAGAGAACGTGTGGGAAGATCAGGACGGTAATCCGCTCATCGAAGAAATCCGAGAATACCGCTTTTACAATACCCCGGAAAATGCACGGCTCTTTGATGTATTCGTCAGCTTCAAAGCCGGATGGGGCGATGTACTGTTCAGTGACACCAAAGAAGGCGGTATTGTAAGCGCCCGTATGCGCCCTGATATTTGCCGAAAAAATGCGGTGATAACCAATGCCCTCGGCGATGTGGATGAAGCGCGGACTTGGGGCAAACCGGCGCCATGGTGTGATTTCTCCGGTGATGTGCCCGAAGTCGGCTGGCGCGGTCTGACCATCTTCGACAATCCCACGAACCTGCGGTATCCCTCCTGCTGGCACGTGCGCAGCTACGGGCTCATGGGCGCCAATGCCTTTGGCTATTCTTATTTCAACGAAAAGAAATATAACCAAGGGCTCATTCCCGAAAACGGCGACTATACCATTAAATCAGGGGAGTCCCTCGACTTTAACTACCGCATCTATGTACACAGCGGTACTGTTGAAGAAGCCAAGGTTGCCCAACACTTCGAAGACTATATCAATCCGCCGAAAGCCGCTTTCACAAAGTAAAATTATCCCCTAGTTTCCATATACATGGGCGAGTCACCCTGCGGCGACGCTATCACCATTGCGTTGCCGCGCCTTTATTTTAGGACAGCGGCGCAGCCCCGTCGTGACCCTCAGTTGTAAAGCGCCTCGAGTGCCCAACGAACAAGGTTAATGTTTAAGAGCAGCTGAATTCCCGCCAGTAGCGTCAAGACCATGATGATCCGATTAAAGAGCTTTTCAGAGACCCGAAAGTGCATCCATTTCCCCAGATAGGATCCGAGCGGAATCAAGGGAAGAAGCACCAGATCGAAGCGCAGAACAGAATAATCAATCAAATCGACTATGATGTAAAAGGGCAATTTCGTTAAGTTAATAAAGGTAAAGCACCACGCCACCGTACCCACAAAAAGCGTCTTGCCCAGACCTTGCGAAAAGACAAAGAGGCTGACAATCGGCCCCGCAGCATGGGCGATGGTCGACGCGAAGCCCGCGCAAATTCCCGCAACCCAAGCCATATATGGGCCGGCTTTTTTATCACGAACCCATTCCAAAGACACCTCTTTCGCAAAGATATAGAAAGCCATAAACAATGCGATGACACCCACAAACTTTTTGATATAAACGCCGTAGTGTTCGATGCCCGCCTCGCCCACCTGCCACCAAACGAGGGAGCCTAAAATAATGCCAACCACTGCCGGTACATAAATCCTGCCGATCAGTTTCCAATCTTTGTTGTGCCGATGATGATAAATGGCGTTCAAGTCCAAGAGGATAAGGAGTGGCAACAGGGACGCAGCTACCCTGTCTACCGGCATGACCAACATCATTAACGGTATGGACAGGATGCCCGCGCCGCCGGCAAAACCGGATTTGCTAATGCCTTGGATGAGAATGGCAATGGCAACAAAGATCCAAAACACAAGGGGCGATACCCCGTCAAGCATATAGGCAGAAAACATCAGACTCCTTTCGGCTCCTCAACAGATCGGGCGCATCAGAATGAAGAGGCATCCCGCGCCCGCAGATTGAAACTTCCCTCAGCCCTTTTTCTCTCGCTCTTTATTTTTTTGCATGATAAAGAGATAATTGAAGCCCCGCAAAAAATAATTGCCCTCTATAGCCGCTCGATGAAAATTCCCTTTGTCCAGCGTCTTATTGCGCCGTGTCACACAGACAATGTCGGTCGTGTCGAAGTGTGCGCATAAACGTTGATAAAGCTCAAAACCGATCGCGCAAAATGCTTTCCCTTTCTGAAAGGAGTCGCTCACATACAGCGCCATATGCCTTCCGGGGCGGAGAATGCGGTCGACCTCGTCAAATACCTTTTCCATGGAAAGGTAGTAATCCTCGGAGCGCGCACTTAATTTACCAATACAACGGGGATCGTCGCTGTAGTGGATATGTGTCGAATAAGGGGGATCTAAAAAAACAAAGGCGGCCTTCTCATCTTCCAAAGGGAGGGAGCGGGCATCACAATTAAAAATATCGGGACGGGTTACATTCACATCATAGCCCAGCGCACGGCGCTTCAGATCACGGGCAACATCCAAAGTGGTTCCGCTGCCAGCCATCACATCTACCACCAATTCACCGGGCTTCGTATACCGTTGGAGCAGGTTCCAAAGGATGTAGGCAGGGGTGGCGCCGCGATAGTCTTTGCTTCCTTGTGATTCGTCGCCGTATTGCTGCGATGGAAAATCCCAAAGCGTTGTTGTCATCAGTGTCGGTTTATAGGCCATGCTTAAAATCTCTGCGTTAATAAAAAAATACTTCAATAGAGCGAAGGAATAAAGCGCGTTGTTCACACGAGCTCGGAGACCAACACGAGTTTATTGATACAAATATGATACAATACCAATGCTGTAGAGAGGCAAGCTCTCCTGCAAGGCTGACGAATCTATCCCCCTCGAGACTACACGATGAATACACCGAAGCAGAATCGTACATCTATACTGAACATAGCGTTATGCAGCGTGGCTGTCATCGCCCTAAGCCTTTCTTTATTTTCCGGTTGTGTCCGTTCCAAACTGCCCCTCGCAAATATCAGCGTGCCTTTGCCCACCATGGAACCTATCCGAAATCTTTTCGGCAGTTATCGGGAAGGCAATTTCCAAAACCGAGATTGGGACGATGCGTTCTTAGCGATGCACCAAAAATTGACCCGCGAATATCCCTTCACAGAATGGAAAGAATTGGATTGGGACGGCTTGTATGAAGCGTGGGCACCTCAAGTGCAAGCCGCCATGGATGCCAAAGATAACGCCGCTTACTATAAGGCGATTCGATCCTACTTGTACGCCATTCCCGATGCGGGGATCAACATCAATACGCAGGAAACCTACCGCAACGACGCCATCGGCGGCGCCTTCGGCTTTTCAATCCTCCCCTTAGACGATGGACGTATCATTGTCGTTCGCGTAGAACCGGGTTTCTTCGCCGACATGGCAGGTTTGGAATGGGGCTCCGAAGTTATTGAATGGAACGGACTGCCCATTGCCGAGGCTTTAGAACAAGTACCGCTCCTGTGGGGAGATGCCCCTGCCGCCACCAGGGATTGCCGCATCCTCGAACAATGCGCCTTGCTGACACGGGCACCCATCGGCGCGAAGGCGCTCTTAAAATACAAGAAACCGGGCTCTGAAGCCTTATGGACCAGCCGCCTCGAAGCACGGCGCGATTTCTATCGAACGCTTCATGATCTCATACCCGAAGGTAAAGTCATATCCGAGTTTGACGCGCCCTTCGAATCACGAATCCTTGACGGCAATATTGGCTATATAAACATCCACTGCCACGCTGCCACGCTGGTCATGCCCTTCCCCGCCCGCGCCTTCCGAACGGCTATCGAACAATTTACCAAAGCAGAAGTGAAAGGGATCATCCTTGATCTGCGCGGCAATGCAGGCGGTCAAGATCTCTTAGCAGTCGAGTATGCGGGGCACTTCACACAAAGCCCGCTGTTCTACAGGAACCTCGTCGCTTTTGACTATGACAAAGGCGGTTTCGCCCTCAACGAAGAGGAGTCCTTGACCATTGAGCCGAAAGATCCTTATTTCGGCGGCCCTGTCATGGTGCTGAT
>JAAYJI010000246.1 GCA_012523015.1 Candidatus Hydrogenedentota bacterium | reverse complement strand
GATCAGGTGTCTGCCACTTTATCCGATAAGGTCTACGCCGCTATTGTTGCCGTTGCGAAAGAATATAATCTGGTCACTGTGGCGGATTCGCGTGCCCGTGCCGGCTTTTTCAAGGATGCGACGCTGATCACGCCCAATGATGCGGAAGCCGGTGCAGCCGCCGGTGTGGCGGTGACGGATGAGGCCCGTTTGCAAGAGGCAGGGACTTTTTTATTGGGGCGCGCCCGCAACGTTATGATCACACTGGGCCCTGATGGGATCGCCTGTTTCTCCGAAGGCGGGAGCTATGAAAAGGTTCCTGTTCGGCCCGTTCCAGTGCGGGATGTTACGGGCGCAGGGGATACGGTCACCGCTGCGGCAACGCTGTCCCTTACATCGGGCGCGTCGCTCACTGACGCTGCAGTTTTGGGTAACCTTGCCGCCGGCATCGCGGTGGCGCAAACGGGCGTGGTCACCGTGTCTAATGAGGAAGTGCGCGACTTGTTGACCGAAGGAGAATCTTCTGCGACAGACAAGGTGAAAAGTCTGGATCAGATAACGGCTATTGTTCATCGCCTTCAACGGGAAAACAAAAAGATTGTGTGGACCAATGGCTGCTTTGACATTCTTCACGTGGGCCATATCATGTATTTACAGGAAGCGGGCAACTGCGGCGATGTCATGATTGTCGGATTGAACAGCGACGCTTCGGTGAAGAAGATCAAGGGGGATCAACGGCCCGTTTTCAATGAACAGGATCGTGCTCAGGTATTGTCTGCTTTAGAATGTGTGGATTATATCGTTATTTTTGATGACAAAACGCCTTTGCCGCTTCTTGAGAAATTGCAGCCCCATGTCTATGCCAAAGGCGGCGATTATACCTTGGACACGATCGTGCAGGAGGAGCGCCGCTTGGTGGAAGGTTATGGCGGCGCTATTGTGATAATCCCCGGCCGCGAAGGGCAATCGACTTCTTGCATTATCGATAAAATTACGCGTGAATAATATTCGGCCGAGCGTGCGAGGCGGGAGTTGCGTTCTCCATTGTAAGTCCCGTTCATGATATACTTTTTGCATGGACACGCTTGATACGATTTATCAAATCTTGGGAAATTACCATAGCGAAGAAAATTTTTTAGAAATTTTCATCAAATTGTTATTAGCCCTTTTTTTGTCCGGCATTATCGGTATCGAGCGACAGCGTAAAGGGCGCAGTGCCGGACTGCGAACCCATATTCTCGTCTGTTTGGGCTCAACGCTGTTGATGATGATCAGCGAATATTTTTACAGGGAGGGCGGCGGTGACGCGGCGAGTTTGGATCGCGCCCGTCTCGCTGCAGGTATCGTCACGGGCATCGGATTTCTCGGTGCCGGCACCATTATGAAATCGGGACAGGAGATGGTGGGATTGACCACTGCCGCCACGATCTGGTTTGCTGCCGCGCAAGGCGTGGCGATTGGCGCGGGATACCTGGTCACCGCTTTGATCGCAACAGGTTTTGTGCTTGCCGCCGTCACCGGTCTCTCCGCCTTAAATGCTATCTTGCCGCAGCACGGTTATTTTTTCCTTTCTATACAATTGCCGACCTCAGAGACTGATGTGGGGCAGATCGTCGCGCATATCGAAGCGGCGGGTCCCTTTGAAGTCTTTACTACCGCTATCAAAGAGGTGGAAGAAAGCAATAGCATCCAAGTTGATTTTCAGGTGCACAGCCGATCTGCCCGTGATTTTTCTGTTTTGGCGGAGGTCTTGCGTACGCGTTATGCCCATGCGCGTAAAATCACGTTGGAGCGTCTGCAATCCTAATTTAAGCCCTGTCCTTTTCCGTGGCTTCCTTCCTTCATAAAAAAAAAGTGAGTAGCGTCTTTTTTTTTGCTATAATTCGCGCCGTAGAATTGTCTTTATCCACTATACCTGTTTTGGTCATTCATTTTGATATGAAAGGGTTTCTGTTGGCAACGAAATTTTATTGTGAAATATGCGGGCGCCGTTTTGTAGATTGGGGCGCTGCAAAGATGGATTATAAATGTCCATCGGAGGGGTGTGAAGGATCTCCCCTGATTCAGATCGGATCAGAGGGCAGTGAATCTGCTTCGGCACAGACAAAAGCCAATCGCAGCAAAAAGAAAAAAGCGGCGCTTCCTATCGGCTCCTCTGATATTGATGTGTCGGAAATGGACGAAAGCTATTCCGATGAAATGGATTTAGATATGGATGAAGATCTGGAGGAAGAGGAAGAAGAGGAGGAGGAAGAGGAAGAAGCGCCTCTTATAGCCGCTACGGATGATGATACCGACGACACGGACGAGATCAGCGTCGATGACGTCGACGAAGATGAAATTGATGATGAATTTTCCGACTCTTTAGATCTTGATAACGAGGCGGAAGAGGAAGACGAACTTTAAAATGACGCCCTTGCCTTGGACGCATTTTCTTCGGGGCTTGCTATACACCCGAATAGAATAATACGATGGATCATGTTGCCAAGTGTTGGAGCGATTCGGGGAACAGTACGATGTTAACAGTAAATGATAGCCTCCTTTTAAGAGCCGCCCGCGGCGAGTCAACAGAACGGCCGCCTCTCTGGTTGATGCGGCAGGCAGGGCGCTGCGATCCTGCCTATCGTGAGCTCCGTGCCTCGTCCAAGCTGCATCTGGAGGAACTGTTTCGTCATCCCGAATTGGCGGCGCGTATATCCTTGCTGCCTGCACGGTGGGGCGTGGATGGGCTGATTATCTTTCAAGATATTCTTTCGCCTTTGGCGCCCATGGGCGCTCCTTTTATTTTTCGGCCGGGCCCCCAATTGGAAAGGCCGTCAATCACCCTAGACCGACTCCGCGCCCTCCGTCCTTTCGACATGGCAGCCCATATGTCCCATATTGCGGCTATCTATCGGGGTATTGCATCCCAAGCGGGCGCGTCTATGCCGCTGATTGGTTTTGCCGGTGCGCCCTTAACGCTGCTCGCTTTCTTGACAGAGGAAGGCAGTCCTGCTGTTGGCATGCCTCGGCTGCGCCGCTTGTTGAGCGAACATCCCCAAGAATCCCGCGACATATTGGATACGCTGGCGAAGATGACCGTTGATTATTTGCAGTATCAAATTGACTGCGGCGCTCATCTGGTCCAGCTCTTTGAATCATGCGCTTATGAATTAACGAGGCAGGAATATGGTGATTTTGCCCTGCCTGCGCAGCAGTATGTCTTCAATGCGCTGAAAGGAAAGGTACCGACCATTGCCTTTGCACGTCTGGCGGATCGTCCCGGGCAGATTGAGGACATGGCAGCGTCGGGCGCTGATATTTTGTCCATCCCCGGCGACAAGACCATTGCAGAGGCACGCGCTATTGTAGGCGCTCATGCACCCATTCAGGGAAATCTTGATAATCGCTTGCTTGTCTCAGGTCCCCTTGATGCTATCGCAGCAGCGGCGAAAGAATGTATAGAAGGGGGGCAATGTACCGGGCATATCTTCAACCTGAATCACGGCGTGTTACCGGATACGCCTTTTGAACATGTGAAGTATCTTGTAGACTACATACGGGCTTATACGAAAAGCAGTCAGCCTTAATCGTCATCGTCCAGGCAGCTTTTTCTCTGCAACATCCTGATTCCCCTCGAATTTAGTATACTATGGATATCCTTATCCCGAATTACATAAAGGAGATTTATCATGAGAGCTATTGTTAGCGCCGCGATGATCGCAGGCCTTGGGTATGCACTTGGTGCCTTCGCACAGGTTCCCGATATTGACCATATGGACGTGGTGGAACGCTCGGTTCCCGCAGGACCTGTTGCCATCATTGGCGGCACGGCCATTGAAGGCAAAGAGTTTCTTGCCGATTATCGCCGGCATCTGACGAATGTGATGGCGATGGTGGGCGATTCGGAGTTGAACGATGAGTTCCGCGTGCGGGCAGGGCTTACCATTCTTGGTGATATGACCCGCACCGAAATTTTGCTGAAAGAGGCGGAGCGCCGCAATCTCACGGTGCCCAATGCTGAAGTGGAAGCTGAATTTCAAAAAAAGATGGAATACTTTTCCAAACAATTGAGTAAAGACGGGACTTCCTCGCCCACCGAAGCGCAGGTCTTGGAACGAGCAGGACAAAGCCGAGAAGAGGCCATGGACAGTATTCGCCGGCAGCTCTTGGCTGCAAAAATGGCGGAAGTCGTTGCCAAAGAAGACGGCGTCCAAGTAACGAGCAAGGAAGCGAAGACCTATTACGACGAGAATCCGCAGCTTTTCCAAGTGCCCGGGCAAATGCATCTCAACCAGATCTTAGCCGTACCCAAACCGAATGCGGCATCGGCTAATGAAAAGGCGTGGGCAGCCGCAGAAGAGAAAGTGGGAAAAGCACGGGCGCGCATCCTCGCCGGCGAACAATTCGCCGCCGTAGCGCGGGATATGTCTGAGGCGCCCGATGCTGCCAAGGGCGGAGACATGAATATGAACCCTGTTTCTGCACTGCCCCCCTTCTTTGTCAATCATGCGAGCCAATTGAAACCCGGTGAATTGAGCACTGTATTCAGAAGTGAGTATGGTGTTCACCTGATCCGGCTCGTTGAGGTAGAAGCGGCATCAAACGTTTCCTTTAACGAGGCAGAAGACAGAATCAAAATGGTTTTGTCCCGTGCCGGAATTGAAGAGGCGATACAAAAATTTTGCGATCCCATGATCCGCGATGAAGAATATACGAAAGTCTTTATTCAACTGGAGCGGACTCTTGCCTCCTTAGGCACAGAATAATAAGCGATTGAAATAAAAGAGCAGACACCGTATATTTATCCTCAACGAGATAAAGAACGGGTTGTTAAATATCCATATTTCGGCTTCCTTATAGATGGTGATGAAATATCGTAATTCCTTTGCTGTGAACCATCTTTCAACCTGCTCGGAAGCCGTCTCACCGAAATAGGAGGGTGAAAAAATGTTTTCCCAAGAACTTCGAAACAAAAAACTATGGTCCCTTATGGGCGCTATTGTATCGTGTATCACCTTGATTCTGGTACCCTATGGTTTCGGTACCGCTGACTTTGGCGATCCAATACGTATCCAGCCCTATTATGATCTGCCTTACTTGACGTGGCAGGGTGATCCTTCGACATCGGTCACCGTCAATTATCATACAGCCGAAAAACCCGAAGAAATAGCGGTGCTGTATTATGAGCAGGGAGCGGAGCAAAGCGAAGCCTTGCGCGCGGAAGGACAAGGGGTTCAGATACCCGACTTGGCCGACCAACGCTTTATCAATAGTGTCCAATTGACAGATCTGAAGCCGGGACAGGCCTATTCATTCACGCTGGCATCAGTAGGCGACGGGACGGCCGTCTACCATTTTCAGACCTTGTCCGATGGCGATGAGCCCTTGCGTTTTGCCATTACAGGCGATACGCTGGCATCCGGTATTTTCGAGCTGCTGCTGAAACATGTATCAGCACAGTCGCCCCGTTTTATTGTTGTTGGCGGCGATCTTGCCTACGCCAACGGGGATGTGAATCAAGTGGGCCGATGGAATCGCTGGCTTAAGTTGTGGCATCAGTACGGCACGACGCCTGACGGGATGTTGATTCCCTTGGTCTTGGCGATTGGCAACCATGAATACAGCAAATCTACAGGTACTTTGGAAGAGCGCGCTCCCTTCTACTATCATTTTTTCCCGCAAGGAGGAGAGACGTTTTTTTCTCGACGCTTTGGCGCGAACTTCGGCATGATTGTTTTGGACAGCAACCACATTGTGCCTCATGAAGATCAAAAAGATTGGTTAGAAGCGCAGCTGCAGAACTTTGATTCGCTTCCCTTTACAGCGGCTGTGTACCACGTTCCGCTCTACCCCTCTCACCGCGATTTTGAAGGATCCGCATCGGAGGCAGGGCGCACCCACTGGCTGCCTCTTTTCGATACCTACACGCTTTCTGTGGGATTTGAGCACCACGACCATGATTTTAAACGGAGCAAACGACTGCGCGGCAATGAGCTGGATCCTCAAGGAACCTTGTATCTTGGCGACGGCAGCGGCGGTGTCGTCCCCAGATCACCCCGTAAAGAGCGCTGGTATCT
The DNA here is from genome assembly GCA_012523015.1 of Candidatus Hydrogenedentota bacterium. Taxonomy (NCBI): domain Bacteria; kingdom Pseudomonadati; phylum Candidatus Hydrogenedentota; species Candidatus Hydrogenedentota bacterium. Next base: position 32,697 of record JAAYJI010000246.1, on the reverse strand, counting down.
GGAAAAGACCGGCAACCAATCGCATTTTTGGATCGTAGATGTGACGGCGGATCAAATGAATTTTTCTGCCATGGACATTCATGGAGCCATCTTTGATGAAACCAGCCTTGAAGCGCGTCAAAGCGGCACGAAATAACAGGAAAGTTTCGCGGTGCCCCGCTCGTCCAAGATTGTTGCCTGCCATGGGCTGAAACACATGGTCCCATGAAACGGGTAATCCTTATAGGCCTTGACGGCTTTTCCCCGGAACTGGTGGAAAAATGGATGGGAGCAGGGCGCTTGCCTGCCCTCGCTGCACTCAAAGAACAGGGGCTCTCGGGGCCATTGGCCGGGCTCAATCCACCGGTGACTTTTCCTGTGTGGAGCTCCTGTGTCTGCGGTGTGAATCCCGGCGTTCATGGGCTCGTCGATTTCACTGAAATGCAAGAAGGTGCCTACGCGCTGCGATTCATGAACAGCCGCGATCGCAAGGCTCCGGCTTTATGGAATATCTTATCGGAGGCGGACAGGCGCGTCTGTGTGTTAGGCGTTCCGGGAAGCTATCCGCCGGAGCCGGTCAACGGGATCTTGGCTGCCGGTTTTGATTCGCCTGTGGCGAATGCCATGGACCGAAGTTTTGTTTATCCGCCCGAAGCTTTCGCAAAAGTGAAGGGGTGGCACTTCGCCGATTTTCAGGAACACCGCATTTCACCAGCTTGGTACGGGCGCGCACTCCATGCCTTGGAACAGCGTATAGCCGCAAAAGAATCCATTATCCTTGACTTGCTTCAATGCGAAGCGTGGGATTTTTTCATGGTCGTCTTGGGCGAGGCCGATACGGCTTCCCATCATTTTTGGGCGCTTGAAGATGAGCAGAGTCCGCGGCACAACGCCGCAATCAAAGAACCGACACACCCGCTGCGCCGCATTTATGAGCGCCTCGACCGGGTTGTTGCGCGAATCGCCGAATATGCCGACGAGGACACGCTTTTATTGGTTGTTTCCGATCACGGTTTCGGCGGTGCCGACACAAAGGTTTTGCATCTCAATAATTTTCTTGCTGAACAGGGCTGGCTCCGTTTTGCGCCGCCGAAGATGAACCTGCTCAAAAAAATCGCGCTCCGTTGGGTACCCGTTAAATTGCGCGGCTCCTTGTTTCGCCGTTTTCAGGCCTATGCCGAGCAGGCAGAAAGCCGATCCCGTTTCGGTGGTATTGACTGGCGTCATACGCGGGCTTGGTCCGATGAATTGGATTATTTGCCCTCGGTGCGGTTGAACGTGGCAGGTCGCGAAGGGCAGGGTGTTGTTGCTCCCGAATCCTATGATGCTGTTGTCGAAGATTTGTGCAGGCTCTTGGAGACGCTGCCCGGTGTTGTGAAGGCTCATCCCCGAGCGGCACTCTACACAGGACCGTACACCCACCGCGCCCCTGATATTCTTTTAGATTTGGATTGGAGCGGGGGATACCGCTTTTCATGTGCCCGCGCCCGAGGCGGAGCGGTGGTGGAAGAACTGTCTCCCGAGCGTTGGGCGGGCGGGAAAGAGGCCGGCTGCAGCGGTGTCCATAAAAATCCGGCGTATCTTGCCATGAACCGCCCCACAGCAGTTGACGCGCCGGGGATTCTGGATATAGCACCAACGGTGTTGGAATATCTGGGCGTCGATTGGGAGGCGATGGAAGGGCGCTCGCTGTTGTCGGGCCGTCACCCTGAAAACACTTCTTTCCATAATAAATGGACACCTCATCCCGTAAAATTGTACACTGAGGACGAAGAACGTCTTTTAGAGGAACGAATGCGCTTGTTGGGATATTACGAATGACGCTTAGAATTGCTATGGTTGGGGCATGCCCCTTCCCTGCGCCACAGGGGAGTCAAGTTTTCTTGCAAAATACAGCAGAATGCCTTCAGGCGCGGGGTCATGAAGTGCATCTGGTCGTCTACGGCTATGGCTTGGGCGAAGCGGGCGATACCTTGCGTGTTCATCGCGCACGACGCGTTCCCTTTGCCGGCAAAACAGCGGCCGGTCCGTCTTTCGCCAAACCCTTCCAAGATCTTACCCTTGCGTTTAAGCTGCGCCGTGTGATTTTGGATCATCACATTCAAGTTATCTGCGCCCATAATTATGAGGCTCTTCTCGCTGCGCTCACGGTACGTAAACGGCCCATTCTCTATTTCGCCCACAACGCCATGGCCGATGAATTACCCCATTTTTTTAAGGACTTGCCGGGCGCCTGTTCTTTTGGCAGAGCCTTAGACCGTTTTTTCCCCGTGCGCGCCGATAAGGTCATTGCGCCCCATAATCGATTGGCAGGTCATCTGGTGGTGCGCGGCTGTCTTCAAGAACAAATCACGATCATAGCGCCGCCGGTGGATGAACGGATTCTAAAGATTGTGCCCGCCCAAAGTGAGGCGAAGCCACCGGTCATGTATACGGGCAATTTGGACGCCTACCAAAATCTTGATTTGCTGTTGAATGCCATGCATCTGGTTCGTCGCAAAAAGCCCGAAACAAAGTTATTAATCGGGACAGCGGAAAAAGAGGAGCTACCCGGCACAGAAATGACCTTCATTCCGGACTTTGACGCGCTTCAATATTTTCTCGCCCAAGATGCGGTTTTCGCTGCACCCCGTGTATCTTGGTCGGGCTATCCCATCAAGATGTTGAATGCCATGGCGGCCGGTAAAGCAATCGTTGCCTGTGAGAGTGCGGCATATCCCATCGAGCATGAAAAAACGGGCTTGATCGTTCCTGATAATGACGTGGAAGCCTACGGGGCGGCGCTGCTGCGTCTTATTGAGGATACGAATTTGCGCGCCGAGCTGGGCAAGCGTGCCCGCCAAGTTATCCACGAACGGCATCATCCCGAAATTGTGGGTGAACAGCTGGCTCAAATTATTGTAGACGCCTACGATCCTTACAATACGGGCATTGCCGGCTGAGGGTGTTGCTGGATTAAGAAGCGGTCATCTCTTCTAAAACAGCGGCAATGGATGCTTCGAGGGTTTCGGAGAAGCCTGCGTAAATCTTTTTGATCGTGCCGTCTTTACCAATGATCACAATGCGCGGAATACCGGTTACGTGATACAAACGGCTTGCCACTCCGGCGGAATCCAACAAGACCTTAACATCAAGCCCTTGTTGTTCTAAAAAGCCTTGAATCTTTTCCGGCGTTTCCCGTTGGTTGATCGTGAAAAGAAGGACATTGCGTTCGGCGAATTCTTGGGACAGCTTGGCAAGCACAGGCAGGACCCTGCGACAGGGGCCGCACCACGTCGCCCAAAAATCGAGGATTAGCACATGGCCGCCCACATAGTTCTGTAGATCCACGCTTTCACCGTTAAGAGACGGGAGCGTAAAGAGTGGCGCAGTATCGCCTTCACGGGGAGCATTTCCCGCTGCGGCAGTGTCCTGGGTGGCTTCAACGGCACCTGCCGGCGGCACGAAAGTAAAATAGTCCTGTGGCGGCTCAAAAGCAAGTTGCCAATCATGGAAGGTCAGCGTCATTTTGACGCTGAGATTGGCGGGGGCGCGATGTTTTTTCATGGCCTCCGGCTTCAAAACGACCTCCATGGAAAGAGGCGTAGGCGGCGTTGCTTGCGATAAGGACAGGGTCAATTCGTATTCAGGCGAATCCGCCTGCAGTGCCCGGCACGGCACGCCGTCGCAGCTGGCTTCCGACACGGTCAACGCATCGTGGTCAGGTACGGCGCCTGCCAAGAGCGAGGTGAGCCAGTGCAAGGGCACTTCCATGATCCCGGGAAATCCTCGGGAGAGCAGCTCGCTCCGTGTCTTCATAGCCGGCGTCTTTATATATTGATTCTTTTCGGATAAGAAGGTCACACAGTTTTGGGCATCATTATGAATGCTGAAGCTAAGGTGTTCGTCTTTAAGGTGGAGTGTTCCCAGGTTGTTTTCGCCCAATTCGATAGATCCCGCAATCGATGAATTTTGGGTGATTGCCCCTTGGTTCGCGGTTATCTGTGCTTCAAGGTCTACGCGGAGCGCATGACCTGTGCCCAGTGCTGCCGCAGTCGCTTGCAGGAGCGCAGCCCCATCCAAAGGGGATTGGGGAGCGGGCGCATCCGTAGCTGTCTCTGTCGCCCGTGGCGCATCCGTGGCTGTCTCTGTTGCCTGTGGCGCATCCGTGTCCGGTTCGACAGGTTTCTGAAAAACCTTCAAAAATACCATAGAGCAGCCGAAGGCGGCTGTCACCGCTAAAAGTAGTATCAGGCTGATCCACCTTTTTTTATCCATATACCGATTCCTTGCTTTTTTTCAGGTGGTGTTGTTTACCCTTGATTACGCAACTGCGGCTTCGTTGGGAGCGACTCTTTTTAAATCAGTTTAGAGAGTTGGTCGTTTAGCAATTCAGCCAGATTCGGCTGCAAGCCTTGATGTACACCTTTAATGATTCCGTCCTTGCCTACGATTACGATTCTTGGAATCCCCCGGATTTCATAGGAGCCTCCCACTTGCGCATCCGTATCCAGCAATACAGGAAAGGATAAGTCGGCATCATCAAAATAAGCCTTGATTTTTTCCGGGTTTTCCCGCTGGTTCACACCATAAAAAACAACGCCTTTATCTTGAAAAGAATTCATGACGTCTAAAACTATGGGCAGCGCGCGTTTACAATACCCGCAGTAACTCGCCCAAAATGCCAAGACTACAGGATGCTCTTTGGTCAAAGCGGAAAGACGTATTTCATCGCCGTCCATTTGTCCCAGTGTGAAATCCGGCGCTTGCGCGCCCACTACAATCTTGGCTTCCTCAGCCGGAGAATCGGCGGGTTCCGTTTGCAGCTGACGAATCTTCTCTGTCAGCGTGTTGATAATCCCTTCGGGCATGCCCCTGTAGACGCCTTTGATCAGTCCATCTTTACCAATCAATACCATTCTGGGCACGCTTGTAGCATCATATAATTTACCTGCCGAACCGTTTCTATCCATCAAAATGGGGTAGACGGGAATGTCTTCTTTAAAGAAGTATTCGATGGCTTCGGGCGTGGCGCGCAGATTGATGCCGTAAATGCCCACGTCTTCTCCTGCCATTGCTTGAGCGAAAGTATTGAGTTCCGGGGCAAGCCGCTGACAGACCGTGCAGTTTGTCGACCAAAATTCCAGCAAAATAACTTCTTTGCCAATATGTTCTTGGAGGCGGAAGGAATTGCCGTCCATATCGTCAAGCGAAAAGTCCGGTGCCGGCTGTCCCACTTCAATTTTGGGTTTGGTAGAGAGCTCGGCTAAGGTGGCGGATTGTGCATCGTCGGCTGCCACGAAATCAAAGTCTTCTTTTACCACGGTAATTTCCGGCGACCATTCCGAAAAATTCATGACAATAGACAGCGCGGCATCGGCGGGAAAGTTATATTTGTTGATCAAAGGCTCTTTAAAATTCATTGTGAGTGACAGGGGAACGACAGGTTCCGTGACGGGCAGGATCATATTTAAAAAATAATCGCTGCTTTCCCCTTTAAGATTCCAAACTGCCTTTTCACCCACTTCAGTTTCTGTGAAAGACAGGGTATCTAAGGGAGGCACTTGACCTTCGAGCAATTCACCGAACAAGGCGAGGAGCGGTTCCACCGTGCCTGTGGTCATGGTGGCTACCAAGTTTTTGCGGCTTGCAGCCAGCGGCATGGGCGTGTATTTGTTCAAGGCGGGCGCAACAACAAACTGTCCTGCCGGACTGTTATAGGTGATGGTGTCGCTGTCTTGGCGCTTAATGTGGATTCGTCCTAAATTACCCTCACCCAAGACCATATCGCCTTCCATAAAGGCTTCTTGGTTGATCGAACCGCGTGTATAGACAAAGGTGGTGTTGTAATTCACGGCGAAGCTTTTCCAAGACGCCAAGGTCGCCGCGCAATGCTCGACGAGGGACGCCCCGTCTGTGGGCGTGAAACTCGTTGTTTCGACCGGCTCAGGCGCATCATCCGCAACGGGTGCATCATCCGCAACGGGCGTCGTCTCTTCCGGCCGGTCGGCGCGTTCCACATCTTCCGACTCGATCCAATCGGGCATAAAAGAAACGTGTTTGATCGTTTTGCCTTCAGGCACCTTATAGGAATAGGAGGCGTGTATCCTTCCGTCCGACCCTTGTAATAGGGAAGGATATGAAAAGCTGCAGTCCTCGGTGTTGTCGTCTAAATAGCGTACCACGGGCCAGCTGCGTCCTTCATCGGTGGATAGGAACATGCCCAGCCGATGGCGTCCGTCTTCCAAGTCGTTCGCAATCATGATCCAGCGGCCATCTTGCAGCGCCAGAATTTCCATGCTGGAACTGGGATTGGGAATGTCCGTGTCCTCGGTGAGCGACCAAGTCTCTCCATCATCGGCGGAGGTTGCGTATTGCGTTCGATAGGGTTTCGGGCCGCTGTCTCGAAAATAGGCGAGGAGGCTGCCGTCGCTGCGCCGCGCCACTGTGGGCTGCTCATGACCGAGCCCCATAATAGGCTCGCTGATCGTCCAGTTCTCGCCCACATCATCAGAAATACCCATGAGGCATATATTGAGGCCGTCGTGGTACAGGGGAAGCAAAATGCGGCCCGTCGGCAATTCCAAAGGATGATTACGGGTCATCCATCCGATCTGCCGTTTCAAGCTGTCTCGCGTCGCTTCCACAATCAATTCGGAATAGGGCGGGGCATATTCCGCCCACAGATCTTCCGGAGAATCCAATGCTTTGAAGGCTTCCTTCACTTTATCGGGGAACTCGTCATCGGGCCGAAAAGTGATGATGTCTTGCCAGTTCCAGTGGGGCGCGCCGTCTTCATTATATACGTCTGCACGGCGATATTTGAGCAGACAGTTTTCCCAGCGGTTGGCGAGTACCACGACCCAGAAGAGCCAAAGGCGTTCTTGGGAGTCGATGAATAAAACGGGATTGCAGTCCGGGAAATCGGGTGTATCGGCCATGGTAAATACGGGTTCCCACGCATCGGCACCTTTACGGAGCCGAGACCCCAAGACTGCCACATCGTCGGCCCAGCGCTCGCCTGATCCGTGAAACCACGCTGCCAGAATATCCCCTTCCGACGTTTCCACCAAGCTTGATGCGTGCACATGTTTATCTTGCAGCGGGAAAATATAATGTTCTTCCAGCGCTGTGGCAGACGCAGCAAGCATCAAAACTGCCAGCGTAAACGTATGTAATTTCTTCATGTAATTCTCCTTATAACGATCAGCATGCATTTCTTTTTGTATATAAGTAACAAACCTTCTTTATCGCTGTTTTAGTTCTGTGGATATAGATGGGGGTTTGTAATGTTCATCATTGAGGGAGTAACACGATCAAAATAAAATCCTGTTCTTCCTAGAGTGTGCGCACCGTCTTCGTCAAGGATCATCAAACTGAAGCAGTGAAAAGACCGACAAGGGCGCTAAGGCTGCCCTGCCCTTTAACTGGGGCAGTTCAATTACAAAGGCGGCTTCTATCACGTCGCCTCCTAAGCGCTGTACCAGCCGTTGTGTGGCGGCGACGGTACCGCCTGTGGCGAGCAGATCATCAACAATGAGGATACGTTGTCCTTTTTGAATACTGTCCGTATGTATTTCGATGCTGTCTGTTCCATATTCCAGTTGGAAAGACTCTTGGATAGTCGCTGCCGGCAGTTTGCCCGGTTTTCTAGCCGGTATGAAAGGCAGTTCCATGGCGTAGGCGAGGGCAGTGCCGAAAATGAAGCCCCGCGCTTCAACGCCAACAATGGCATCGAGCTGTTGATCGCAGTAGCGCTTTTTAAAACGACTGATGACCTCTTGCAGCGCTTTGGGTTGAATGAGCAAGGTCGTAATATCTTTAAACTGAACGCCCGCCTTCGGATGATCAGGAATATTGCGAATTACAGAAGCCAGATCCATGCATTTTCTCCCTTGACGTGGTGGGGCAGATGATTCACACAAAACGGATAGAGGAAATTATGATATCACTTTTGATCGGATCCCCCAAAGTTTAGGCTGCGGCGGCGGCGCAACATAAAGCAGAAGGCTGTGCGCTGAGGCGCAGAAATTACTTTTATTCTTCAAATTTGCCTTCAAACCAGTAGTCAAGCAGAAATCTCCGCTCCCAAGCCAAAATTTGCGTAGGACCGACCCGATTCGACGATAGGGTATTTGTTTCATCTTAGCCTAATCTGTTAATATTTTCGACAATGGAGTATCGGTTACGGCATCTTTTAAAGCCGAATATGGTGGCTACTTTTGGAGAATACCCTATATGCGAAAGCTTTCCTGTTTCTTAACAATAATGCTTCTATTGGTCTGTGGTCTGGCTCAGGCGCAATGGGTTTGGACGCCTCAGACGGGGCGCTTTATCAACCTGAAAAAGATGCCTAAAGAAACGCCCGAATTGCAGATCGAGTATGCCCGCAGCTTGCTGATGGACGGGAATTACCAAAAAGCTTTTCGCGAGACCAACAAGTTCGTGGAGTTTTATGGTGATGACGTTCTTGCCGACGAAAATCAATTTCTCCGAGGCGAGATACTGTTGGCGCGCGGGCGGCGCATGGACGCGGCAAAAGCCTTTCAACAGCTCATTGCCGCTTATCCGAACTCCGACCACTATGAGGAAGCAGTGCGCAAACAATACGATATTGGCGACTATTATTATGATCGTGGCCTTGCGAAATCGGGTAAAAAATTCCGTCTCTTCCGTAACCGCCCTTATAAACGGGCGGCGGAAGTCTATACCATGGTTGTGGACAATCAGCCTTTCGCGCCTGCCGCTGCGGAAGCGCAGTATAAGATCGGTCTCTGCCACTATGCACGGTCGCAGTATATTGATGCTGCCTTTGAGTACCGCCGTGTAATGGAAGATTATGCCGCTTCTGACTGGGTTCCCGATGCTTCCTTTGGGCTTGCCAACTGCTATTACAAAGCATCCTTACCGCCGGAATATGATCAGGCTCCCAGCGAAATGGCCATTGACGCGATTGACGATTTTAAAATGCGATTCCCTAACGATGATCGCGGCGAAGAGCTGGACGCCATCAAAGTGGACATGAGAGAATCCATTGCCCTTCAACGGCTCCAGACTGCTCGTTTCTACGAACAGCGCCGCGAATATTCCGCCGCGAAACTTTATTATGAAATCTTGGTTCGTGATTTCTCCGATACGGAGAGTGCGGAAGTGGCGAGCGCTTGGCTGGAAACGAATGAAGGAGTCGTGCATATTGGCGATAAATACCAATCGGGGCTTCAGGCTGAACTATGACCACTGCCCTATTAGATGCCAAGCCCATCGCTTTGGCAGCGGGATTGGCTCTGCTCGCAGCGGTTATACTTAGTGGATGCGGGTATACAACGACCAGTTCCTTGGATCCCATGTATCAATCTATTGCCGTTTCTCCTTTCTATGATGAAACCGGTGAGTACGATCTCCAAGCGCCGCTCACCAATGCTTTGGTCCGAAAATTCATCACCGATACGCGTCTGAAAGTGGCGCCTGCCGAGGAAGCGGATCTGCTCCTTGAAGGGGTGATCCTCGGTCTGCATCGAAAAGGGGTCACCCACGATCGCGACGATAAAGTAACCCAATCCTTGCTCGTTGTGACGGCCGCCGCACGGCTCACTGATGTGAAGACCGGGGAAGTGCTGTGGGAAAATCCTTTGGTGGCGGGCGAGACCAGTTTCAATACAGAAGCTGCCGGAATCTCCTCGGATCGGCTGCGCGGCAATGCCGAGGTTTACCTCGCTAAAGTACGGTCTTTTGCAACGGAAGAAGAGAATCAGGCTGTTTCAGAGGCATTGGAACAACTCGCCACAGACCTCTTCTATCTTGTCGTGGAGCCTTGGTAAATGATACTCAACGTTGTTGAGTTTATGAAATCGATTGGGAAAAACGATGCGCCCAAGGTATTGCTTTTTGTGCCGGGGAAAAGCGGGCGTGCCAAGAAAGACACTTACGAGCCTTTTTTGGTTGAAATGGCCTTAGATAAAGTTATGTCCACCTATGTGGATCCCGGCATGAAAGACCTGATCTTTTCTTCCTTTTACGCAGAAGAAACAGCGCCGGGCAGTGTGATCGAAGAAGCGCGGACCCTTCCCTTTCTTGCGGAACGCCGCGTCATTTTGGTGCGAAACGCCCATGTCTATATGGATATGGCATCCGATAAGCGCTCGCCCCTCCAACCCTTGCTCCAGTATCTGGAAGCGCCTGCAGACACGACCCTTTTGATCTTGGTGTCCCAGTCGGTGAATCGCAGCAAAGCGCTCTATAAATTAGCCGAGGCGCAGGGCGTTGTCATCGAAGCAAGCCAGCTCAGCACAGCGGAATACCAGGGCTGGATCAAAGAACAGATCGACGGGCGGGGCAAAACCATTCATTCCAAGGCGGTCGCCTTGCTCATAGACCGCGTGGGCGCGCAAATGAGCGACATGAGCAATGCCCTCAATTTGATCGTTAACTTTGTGCAGCCCCGCGATAAGATCACCGAAGAAGACGTCTTGGCAGCAAGTGCGGATGTGGCAGAAGCAACGGTATGGGCGCTTACCGACGCCATTGCCGAATCCAACGCCGCCGCTGCGCTCAAAGAGCTGCACGATCTCATTGCCATGGACAAAAGCGCCGATGAAATCTTAGGCATCGTGAATTGGCTGCTGGAATCCGCCTACCGCGCCCATCCCCATACCCACCTCAAGCTGGACAGCCCCTTTGTGGCGCGAAAAGTGCAGCCCCTCACCCAGAAATTTTCGCCGAAGCGCTTGGCAGCCGCCATGGCCTTATGCACGAAAACCCACTTCGCACTGAGAAATACCAATGCGGATATGAGCCTTTTACTAGAACTCTTGATTATTAAATTGGCCCATGCCCGTAAATAAAAAACGCCTTTGTTGCGCCTCTTTTTACAAGTATTGCAGATCTGCGAATGTGGTAAACTTATGGTATGGCAGTATTAGTCTTTTAAGAAAAAATTAACGCGTCTCATGAAGTAGGCATAGGCTTGCATAACGAGGAAGCCCGAAGCAACGATCCAGCTCGGATTATTTCCCAAGAAGGCAGTGTTTAACGTGTAAAGCATAGGAGGCTCTATTGTCATGGTAAGCAAGCAACACGATCGGTACTATTCGATTTTCTGCACGGCAATCCTGATTGGATTGCTGAGCGGCGCGAGTCTTTTGGCGCAAACACTGGAGACCGCCCCCTTCAACCCTGCCTTTACTGCCCAACAACAGAGCAAGGGTGACGGGGCGAGAAACTATGGCTATGTGCCCGGTCCGGTGGACTGGTCTCACCTCTGTGAGCTCGGCGCAGAAAAAGCCGATTCCGTCTATCCGGAGCGCTTTGATTGGCGCGACACGATAACCTTGACTCCAATCAAGGATCAGGGAATTTGCGGCGCTTGTTGGGCCTTTTCGACCTGTGCCGCTTTAGAAGCGTGGTGTCAAATCCATCTGGGCGAATCGTGGGACTTTTCAGAAAACCACATGAAAAATACCCATGGGTTTTTGTGGGACGCCTGCGCCGGCGGTAATGATTCCCTTGCCATGGCCTATCTCTCACGCTGGAGCGGCCCTCTCAAAGAGAGCGACGATCCCTATAATCAGCATGCGATCACGGGGCCTGTTCCGGGCGCAGCACCTCAGAAACGCTTGGGTGAAGCGACACTCTACGCCGATCTACAAAATGGCGCTCCTAACGGGCAAGATCCGATCAAGGCTGCCGTCATGAACCGGGGCCCTGTTATTACGCCTATGACATGGATGAACAATGCTTTCGACGTAAGTTCCGCAAGCTACTATTACAACGGATCTGAGGTCTTGAATCATATGGTTACGATTGTGGGCTGGGATAATAATAAGACCGTTGTCGGCGCGCCGGGCAAAGGGGCTTGGATTTGCAAGAATAGTTGGGGTACCCTCTTCGGAGACCACGGCTATTTTTTCATCTCCTATTACGATCACCAAGCCTGTAAAATAGCTACCGGATTCTATGAGTTGACGGAAGTATATCCTTGGGAGCGTATCTATCAATACGACCCTTTAGGTCATGTCTCATCGCAGGGATTTCCTCCCTCTACGGTTGTCTATGCTGCCAACGTATTTCAGGCAGAGGCGACGGAAAGCTTGGTATCCGTGGGTACCTATGTCTTGTCGAACAATGCCAATCTTGAAATTATTATCTACGACGGCGGCGCGGTCAATTATCAGTTCTCCAATCCGTTGTTAAGCTTTTCTGTTTCTTTGGAACATGCCGGGTATCACGTGATCGCTCTGCCCGAGCCTTTAACGATTGAGGAAGACGCCTATTTCACCGTCCGTATCCGCTATGAGACGCCGGGGATGGGCTACCCGATTCCGGTGGAAATTTCGATTCCCGGTTTTTCGCAAACGACGGGTGGACCGGCACAAAGCTATTTTAGTCCTGACGGCGTCACCTATGAAGACTACAGTGCGTATATGCCCGATGGGAATATCTGCATCAAAGCAATGACCGGTCATGTAACGCCGCCAAGCCCTGTTGTATCCATCCTTGGTTCGCCCCGTACCACGACGGGGACACGGATCGAATTGAAAAGTCTTGTGCAAAATATACCCGGTACAATCACGGGCTATGTGTGGGTCAAGGATGGCGTCCCCATCCCCGGCGAACACGGCACTTCTTATGTTATCTTATCGGTAGACCTGAGCGATGCCGGCGTGTATCAACTGCAGGTCATGAACGATAATGATCAGGTCTATTCGAGCACGCCCTTTATACTTGAGGTGCTCCCGGAAGACGCGATGCCGCTGGGCAGCGGGATTATAGTGGGAATCCTAGCCCTCGGCACAGGCGCTTTCATGCTGTCCCGACGACGAAGAAAGGCATAAAAGCCCGTAGCAAAAAAGCGTGCGCCTTTTTTACCAAACACTTCGGTCCATGACAAGGGCGGTGTACAATAGGAGACTCCGCTGTTCCAACCCATATGAAACAATTTTGTTTTGTGCCCCATAGAAGGGGTGTATTGGCATTTGCTGCAAACACGATATAGTAAAGTTCAGGTTATTTATGGAAGTAACAGGTACAATTCGCAAACCCAAACTCACCGAAATCTTCGCGATGAAGAAATTACTGGATGAAGCCGCTGATAAAGGGCAGGTACTTTCACGGCGACTGGAGGAGCTTTTTGAAAATGCCCGAGATTTTTATGTCTATGAAGATGAGCGCGGTGTAGGCGGCATGGTAGCCCTTCATATCGACTTGATCGATTTGGCGGAAGTGCGCTCACTCGTGGTACGGGAAGATTTGCGCGGCAAAGGTATCGGGCGCAGATTGGTGGAAGCAGTACTTCAAGAAGCGGAAGCCCTTGAAATTGAGCGCGTCTATGCGCTAACACGGATTCCGGATTTCTTTTTACATATGGGCTTTGTTGCTGTCGACCGTTCCGAATTACCCTATAAGGTCTTCAAGGACTGTCTCCAGTGTCCGCTCTTCCCCGACTGTGACGAAACCTCGCTGGTTCACGACCGCGCATCATGACGCGTTGTTATGAGCCATAGTGCGCCGGGGCGCAGCAGCAGTATACGCCGGGTAATGACAAGGGGTGGGGATTGTGGGGCGCCCGCTTTAGTCTCCGATAATCTCGCGGACTTTGCGCAACAGCAATTCGCCGGCAATGGGTTTGCTGATTACGTCGCGATAGGGAACTTCGTCGGGATTGAAAATCGTATCCGAGGGGTTGAGCATGGACGAAAACATGAGGATAGGTACTTCTTTGCCCAATGCCTCCGCCACCTTATAGCCCGAATTAATTTCTTCCATCATAATATCGAGAATGACCAGATCGGGACTGATTTCCCGTGCGGCTTTTAAGCCGGCCGCTGCATTGATCGCTGTTCTCACCGTATAGCCTTCCGCTTCCAACAGGCTCTTACAGAAAAAATGAATATCGGGATCATCATCTATTACGAGGATGGTTTTAATCTGCATGACACAATCTCCCACATTTCGGAAATGATCTACAGAAGATATACTACCTTTTTTCGGAGGCAGAATCCATTTTTATACGGGGAAGGGTAACAGTGAAGGTGCTGCCTTGGTCGGGTGTGCTCTTCAAAGAAACAGTACCGTCATAGAGCAAGGCCACTTTTTTAACGATGGCAAGCCCCAAACCGCTGCCATGAATACCAAAAGTCTTTTCATTTTTGATGCGCACAAAAGAGTTAAACAGCTGTGCCGCTTCGGCTTCGCTCATGCCGATGCCCGTATCGCTGACTTCAATGATAATATTTTCGCCCCTGTCTGCGCAGCGCACATGCACCTTCCCCTTGTCCAGATTATATTTAACGGCATTCGAAATCAGATTGTTCAACACGATTTCGATTTCGCCCGCATCCCCTTGCAAAGTGAGCTCAGGGGTACACGCTAGGCTGATGGTGATTGCCCGTGCGCTCGCATCGGGGCGCATCGTTTCCACAGCGCGTTTTGCCACTTCTTCGAGCTTGACCTTTTCCAAGACGCGTTTTTTGCGTCCTGATTCGATACGCGTCAAGTCGAGGAGATCGATGATTAACTTGCGCATATATTGGGCGCGCGTGAGGCAGCGTTTCATCATCTCTTCATAGACGGCGGGATCGTTGCCTGCCGTATGGTCAATGATCGTGTTGAGAAAGCCTTCCATGGCGTTGAGCGGCGCTTTTAATTCGTGGGCGAGTACGGAGAGAAATTCAAAGCGAATTTCTTTTTGTTCTTGTGCGAGCCGGCGCGCCCGTTTCGCCACCACCAGATGGCGTGCGGCTTTATGTAAGACTTGTTCCAGTTCGTCGGGACTGAAAGGTTTCGCGAGAAAATCATAGGCGCCGCTTTTCGTGGCGCGTACCGCTGTTTCGATGGAGGCGTAGGCGGTGATCATAATGGTCAGCGTTTCCGTCAGATTATCTTTCATGATCTCCAACAAGTCAATCCCGCTCATGCCCGGCAATTTCAAGTCGAGCAAGAGGATATCGGGCTTGTCTGCACTTTGGATGCGCAGCGCGGCCTCTTCCGCCGAGTCGGCGCCTTCAAACTCGAAACACACCGTTTCCTCAATGTCGGGCATAACAAATTGTAAGGGTGCCAAGGTACGTTCAATGGCGGAGCGAATATAGCTTTCGTCATCCACGACCAATACACGCAGGCAGTTCATGGGTTATCCTTTTAGGAGACGCGCTATTTCTCGTTGGAGTTGTTCGAAGCGGACGGGCTTGTCCAGCAAGGCATCAGCTTTAATCCAACAACGTTCTTCGAGGGTGGCTGCGTCAAAATCGATTCCCGTTTCATGGGTAACAGAAGTAACCATAATCACAGGAATGGTGGGGTCTTTCTTTTTAATTTTGTAGCACAGGGTAAAGCCCATATCCGCTTTTTCCATCATCAAATCGACGATGCACAGGTCGGGGCGGGTCTGAGCAAGCACACCGATAGCCTCTTTCCCGGAGCCGGCTGTCAATACTTCATATCCTTCCGCTGCAAATTGAGCCTGCAGTTGGAACAGGAAATCAGCATCATCATCCACAAGCAAGATTGTTCCTTTTGTTTCTGACTGGTTCATGAATTGTCTTCTCCCTAATACCGCGGTCATGCGGCTTAAAAACGCTCTTATTCCAGATCAACTCTCGGCAGCGTCACAGTGAATCGGGTGCCTACAGGTCCTTTATGAGGATCGCAGTTTGACGACACGCGAATATCGCCGCGGTGCATTTTTACTATACCGTAGGCAATGGACAGGCCGAGGCCCGTACCTTTGCCTATACTTTTCGTCGTAAAGAAGGGTTCAAATATATTCTTCTCCGTCTCTTTAGACATTCCCGGCCCCGTATCCTCCACATCAAGCTGCAGCTGTTTCGTCGTATCGGATAGGGTCAATGTCAGGGTGCCGGACTTTTTACCCATGGCGTCAAAAGCGTTGCCCACAAGATTCACCAAGACTTGGCTAATCTGATCGCGATCAACTTCCACGAAAGGATCGCTCAGCTTGTTGAGTAATCTAACATGGATATGGATGTGATTGGAAAAGCCTTTGAGGCAGGAACGGACCAGCGTATCCATATTGACCTGCTGCCGTTCCACCTTATTCTGGCGCGCAAATTGCAGCAGCCCGGACACGATTTTTTTGCAGCGGTCCGCCTGCTCCACAATGGTGCTCAAGTCCTGACCCACTTTATCCGCTTCACTAAATTCACGCTTAAGCAAGTGGGAATACATGAGCACCACGCCAAGGGGGTTGTTAAGTTCGTGAGCGATACCTGCCGCCAGCTGTCCCATATTCGCGAGTTTCTCGGAATGGAGCAATGCCTGTTGTGTTTTCTTCAGCTGCGTGTTGGACAGGGCAAGGTCGCCCACAGCACGCTTCAGCTCTTCAATCGTATAGGGCAGGCACATTTCTGTTTCTGCCAGATTCTTGCAGATGGCAATGGCATGTTCCCGGCAGGTGTCATAGCCGCAAGCGCCGCAATTGAGATGATCTTCAGAACTCATCTTGTTCATATTCTCGAGGGCTCTTTGGATATCTTCCTCAGAGGGCGGCGCATAGCGCTGATCTTTCACTTGGAAGGAGCGGATCAGCGGAATATCTTTGTAGCGATCCATTTCCTTTTCCCATTGCGCTTTATCGGCTTTGGCGGCGCAGCTCCGGGCGTAGCGGCTCACGCGGCTCCGTCGCCGGAACAAGGGAGCCGGATTCGTGATACCCGGACCTGAAATGCAGCCTTGACAGGCGAGCACTTCCAACAGCGCCACATCCATATCCGGGAATTCATGAATGGCATCGACGAAAGATTCTCTGCCTTCAGCGGTCACAATGTCGCCTTCCAGCAGATCCTCTCGTAGATCAGCCGCCTGCAACATACCGCCGCTGATAGGAAAGAGCATACCGTTGCCGCTGTGGGGCGGATCAAAGTTGGAGGGCTCCACGTCTTCAGGCGTCAAGGAGACGGCATCAAAAAGTTTGCGCAGCTCTGAAAAGGCGAGGGTCGCGAACACTTCCCGCGGCAATCGGGTACTGAGCATTTCGCCCTTTTTCGCAATACAGGGGCCGATGAAAATGCTGCGCACTTCCGGGCCGTAAAGTCGGTTCACCACACGCGCCGTAGCGATCATGGGCGATACAATGGGCGCCAGCTGCGGGACCAGCTCCGGATAATACTGTTCCACATAGGCGATGATGGCGGGGCAGGTCGTGGCGATATAGCGGCTATCCGGCGTGTTTTCGAGCAGATGCCGATAAGCGCGCGCAACGAGATCCGCGCCAAAGGCGACTTCATGCACGTATTCGAAGCCCAGAGCACGGAGCATACCCACCAACTCACCGGGTTCACATTCCGAGAACTCTGCGGGGAAGCTGGGAGCAACCAGCGCCGCCACAGGCGCAGGCCCTTTCAACAAGGACATGGCATTGGCGGTGCAGTCGCGCACTTGCTTTGCGTTCTGGCTGCACACGCGCACACAGTTGCCGCAGCCGATGCACCGTTCCGGCATCACCTCGGCCTGTCCGTCAATGATGCGTATGGCTTTGACGGGACACTCGCGCACGCAGGTGAAACAAACGCGGCACCGTTCTTTGACCGTGTTGACTACGGCTATGTTACAGTCGCTTTGGCTCATGATAACTGGCTTATAGGGTTACTTCCCGCTTGGCATAATGGGTATGCAAAAGGTTATGACTATTTTCGCTGAGCGGCTCGCCGAGGAATTCATCGTAAAGCCGTTTGATCGATTCATTTTCATGGGAGGCACGGGACTTTTCGCCGGCATCAATGGCGTAGAGGGATTTCATGCGCTCCACCACGGCGCTGCGATCGGTGGACAGGGGCTGTCCGCCGCCGGCAATACAACCGCCGGGACAGGTCAAGATTTCGATAAAGTGCAGATCACTCCGTCCCGCCCGTATCTGGTCGAGGAGCTGCGCCGCATTTTTGAGTCCGCTCGCGACGGCGACGCCAATTTCCAAATCACCGATTTTCACATGGGCTTCTTTGCAGCCTTCCAAGCCTCGCACGTCGTTCACTTCGAGCTTCTCCAGATTTTCTCCCGTAAGGAGGTGGTAGGCAGTACGCAATGCTGCTTCCATGACGCCGCCTGACGCACCGAAGATCTTGCCCGCCGTGGTCCGTTCGCCAAAGGGCGTGTCTGCGCCTTCCGGTTCAAGTGCGGTAATGTCGAGGCCCCGCATACGGAGCAAGCGAGCCAGCTCACGGGTCGTCAACACAGCGTCTACGTCTGCGTAGTGATCGTGAACCATTTCTTTACGGCCAGCCTCAAACTTTTTGGCTGTACAGGGCATAATGGATTCACTGAAAATTTTGGAGGGATCCTTTTGCGCTTTTTCGGCAAAGTAACTTTTTATGATTGCGCCCATCATTTGTTGCGGGCTCTTACACGTGGAAACATTGTCTAAGAAATCGGGATAATACTGTTCTGCAAACTTAATCCAGCCCGGCGAGCAGCTGGTCAGCATGGGCAGTTTCCCGCCCGTTTTAATGCGGTGAACCAACTCCGAGCCTTCTTCCATAATGGTCAGGTCAGCGGAGAAAGAGGTGTCAAAGACCCGGTCGAAACCGAGGCGGCGCAATGCCGCCACCATGATGCCGTCGCAATCGGTGCCAGGAGCCAGTCCGAATTCTTCGCCAAGGGTGACGGACACACTCGGCGCGTGCTGCACGACCACCATCAGCTCAGGATCATTGAGCGCTGCCGTCACTTCTTTAATATTGTCATGTTCGTGGAGCGCGCCTGTGGGGCAGACGAGGATGCACTGACCGCAATTGATGCAGCTGGAAAGGTTCAGACCTTCATCGAATGCCGTGCCCACATGGGAGCTGCTGCCGCGGCCGATAAAGTCGATGGCGGCCACTTGTTGCACTTCTTCACAAACCCGCACGCACTTGCCGCAGAGGATGCACTTTTCGGGATCCCGTATGACGGAGGGGCTGGACACGTCCACCTTATAGCGGTTCCGTTCTCCCTGATAGCGCCGCCGGCGCACCCCCAAATCTCCCGACAAATCTTGCAGCTGACAATCGGTGTTGCGGATGCAGTACAGGCAGTCGTCGGGATGGTTGGCGAGCAGCAATTCCACAATGGTTTTGCGTGCCAGCAGCACTCGCGGCGAATGGGTGGTTATCTTCATTCCTTCAGAAACAGGAAAAGAGCAGGAGGGCACCAGTCCCGGAAAGCCTTCCACTTCAACGACACAAATACGGCATGCGCCGGTGGGGGTCAGTCCTTCGAGATGGCAGAGCGTCGGAATGGTAACGCCCAAGGTTTTCGCCGCCTCGTAAATAGTGCTTCCTTCCGCTACGGCGCAAGGCTTGTTATCAATGGTTATATTTAGCATGTTGGTTGCTCCTTGATTTCAATGTGACGATGGATTAAGGTCATGGGGCGGCAGTAAGCGCATCTTCAAATTGGCGCAGCTCAACTGCATCAAAACGACATACATTCACACAAGCGCCGCAGCCGATACATTTATCAGCAAGAATGTAGTGGGCTTGTTTCAATTCACCGACGATGGCGTCCGTGGGGCAGCGTTTCGCACACAAGGTGCAGCCCGTGCATTTGTCTTGGTCAATGACAAAATAACGCAATTCCTGGCAGACTCCGGCGGGACAATGCCGCTCATAGATATGGGCTTCATACTCGTCGCGGAACCAGCGCAGCGTACTGAGTACAGGGTTCGGCGCTGTTTGACCCAGACCACATAGACTGGTGTCTTGGATCACTTTTGCCAACCGTTCCATGTAGACGATACCTTGGAAACGTTGCAGGGCGTCTTCCGTACTTTCGTTACGTTCGCCGCGGGTGATACGCTGCAGGATTTCCAAAATCCGGCGTGTCCCTTCACGGCAGGGAATGCACTTGCCGCAGCTTTCCCGCTGCACAAAGTCCATGAAGAACTTTGCCACATCCACCATGCATGTGTCTTCATCCATGACGACCATGCCGCCTGATCCCATAATCGCGCCCACCGATTTCAGTGAATTGTAATCCACTTCAATATCCAGATGGGCTTCCGGGATACAGCCGCCGGAAGGACCGCCCATTTGAACCGCCTTGAAACGGCGTTCGTTGGGCACGCCGCCGCCAATGGTGAAAATGATGTCGCGGATGGAGGTACCCATCGCCACTTCCACAAGACCCGTATGGGTGACTTTCCCCGACAGCGCGAAGACTTTCGTGCCTTTGCTGTCGTCTGTGCCCATGGCGGCGAAGGCTTCCGCGCCCATCGCTAAGAGGGGCGGGATATTGGCAAGGGTTTCCACGTTGTTGATAATGGTCGGTTTGCCAAAAGCGCCGCGAACGGCGGGGAAGGGCGGGCGAGGCCGGGGCATGCCCCGTTTACCTTCGACACTATGGATCAGCGCCGTTTCCTCACCGCAGACAAAAGCGCCTGCGCCCATTTTCAACACGATATCAAAATTAAAGTCTGAACCGAGAATGTTATCGCCGAGCAAGCCCGCATCATGGGCTTGTTTCAAAGCGGTTTTCAAGCGGCTGATCGCCAAAGGATATTCAGCGCGAATGTAGACATAACCTTTGCTTGCGCCAATGGCGTAACCGGCGATAATCATGCCTTCGATCAAGCGGTGGGGCGCACCTTCAATAATGGCACGATCCATGAACGCGCCGGGATCCCCTTCGTCCGCATTACAGATGAGATATTTTTGATCGCCTTCTGCACCACGGGCAAATTTCCATTTACGGCCCGTGGGGAAACCGCCGCCGCCGCGTCCGCGCAATCCGCTTTGCTCCACGGCATCGCAGACACCGGCCGGATCTTGGTCGGTCAACACGCGGTTTAGACTGCGGTACCCGCCATGGGCAGCATATTCATCAAGACTGCAAGGATCGATTTCACCGCAGAGCGCGAGGACAAGCCGCGTTTGCGGCGCGAAGAAGGGATGTTCCTCAAGAGCGGGGGTATTGTCCCACGCCTCCAGTCCTTCGCCTGCATATTGTCCGAGTACCGGTGCCGCATCGGTCTTGCCGTTGAACACGGATTCAAGCAACTTGCCCGCCATCTTTTCCGTCACCTTTTCAAAGGATACACGGCGGCGGCCGGGAAGCTGCACGTCTACAATCGGCTCGACACTGCAAAGGCCGATACAGCCCACTTCCACAATGTCGGCTTCTTGTTTATTCGTTTCGAGCCAAGCACGGAGCGCAGTCAACGTCTTGCCTGCCCCTGCGCCGAGGCCGCAGGTGCCCATGCCTATATAGATGGTGGGCCGCTGAACGTCTTCGTGACGCAGCAGCGCCAACTTGTCGCGGAGCGCCTGATCCAAGTCTTTTTCGTGGTCGGCGCATAAGCACTGTTTTAAGTCTGCCGCACTCAACGAGCCGGATAGGGAGACTGTTTCATTTACAGGGTTTGGGGATACATTATTTTTCATGGGATTTTGCCTCTTTTTTCAGGGCTTTTATAACCCGTTCTGTTTTTGATGTGGTCATGTCAGCGTGAAAATCATCATTGATTTTGATCACGGGAGCCAGTCCGCATGCGCCGATGCAGGCAACCACTTCCAGCGAAAATAAACCGTCTTTAGAAGTTTCGCCCGGCTCCAAATCCAGCAGGCAGCGGATATCGTCGAGCACTTGGGCGGAACCTTTCACGTGGCACGCCGTTCCTCGGCACACTTGGATGTGGTATTTGCCCAGGGCGGTAAATCGAAACTGATTGTAAAAGGTTGCCACCCCATAAATTTTGCTGACAGGCAGCTTTAAATGTTCGCCCACCCGCGCAATCACCGGGCGCGGCAGATACCCCAGTGTATCTTGCAATTCCTGTAAAATGGGAATGAGTGCATCTCGACCCGCGTCGGGATAGCGTGCGAGCAGCGCTTCCACTTCCGGGAATGAGCTCGTTGAGATCGCAGTTGCCATGATTCATCTCCTTAATACGATTCTGACTTTGTAATACTGACAATGAAGCCGGGATAATCCGGTTGTTGGATCAATTGACTAAGAACGTGTAGAACAGCAATAAGCAGGGTTTACGCATCCAAAATAGGAAGAGCAAGGATTCCGGTCTATTTCGTGTATCTTTGAGCTTGATAAGAACTGTTTGGAGGAATAAAGTCTTTTTCTAGTGATATTCGCAGTAAGTTCCGGAGCCGGTACTTTGGGCTGTGAAATTCGGTGTTAAAGGCGTGTCATCGTTATCGAAAAAAACAATATCTCCTGAAAGATCAATAAGATATACCCTATCCTTGCGTTTGGATCCTTATCGCTTTATGTTATTGGCTTGCCCGTTGTCGGCTCGTTTCAGCGTCCTTCGCGCGTCCAATTTGCACTATTATACACGAATTAAAAGTATCGATACAAGTTTCACAAATAGGAGAAAATAAGACAAAATAGACAAAAAAATAAACAGTTTCGGCGCGCCAAAGGAAGTGGCGTCGGAATCTAAAGCAAGGGGTATAAGGTACTGTATTAACGGTAAAAAGGCCTCGGACGTGCCCCTACAGAGGAAAGCTTTGTGCACCTCCCGTCCATCCTGTGCGTCGCGTCCGCCGCGCTGTACAGGCAGAAATAGGACTCCCGCCCCATCATTTTTTCATCACTCTGCATAAGGTGATAATTCGGGAATTCGTGTAGTGCTTTACTCATTACCCCTAAATAAAGTACACTAGAAAATTCTTGTTCATCTCAAATACGAGATATTTATTAGTTGAAACAGGCGGCGCTTTCACCTTACAGCGGTCTTTGTGTCGCATCGTTCGGTTGCGCAATATTGGTTTTGCGCCTGCGCCGGGTCTGTTTTGAAGGAGGAAAAAAACGATGGCTGATAACGGTTTTATTACAGATGACTTTTTATTATTCAATGAATACGCCCGTGAGTTGTATCACAACTATGGGAAGCAAATGCCCTTGGTTGATTTTCATTGTCACCTCTCGCCTGATGATGTGGCGCAGAATCGGCAATTTGCCAATATGACGGAAATTTGGCTGCACGGCGATCATTATAAATGGCGGTTGATGCGCGCCAACGGCATTTCAGAAAAGTACTGCACCGGCTCGGGAACAGATTGGGAGAAATTCAAAAAATGGGCGGAAACGGTGCCCTATCTCATGCGCAACCCCGCCTACCACTGGACACATATGGAATTGCGCAAACCTTTCGGTATTACCGATCTCCTGCTTGGCCCGGATACGGCCGAAGAAATCTGGGAACGAGGCAATGCCCTGCTGCAAACGCCGGAATTCAGCGCCCGAGGCATCATGGAACAGATGAACGTGGTCTTGGTTTGTACGACCGACGATCCGACAGACGACCTCGCCAACCACCGCTTGGTTGCTGAAGATCCATCTTTTTCCATTCAAATGCTGCCCACGTGGCGGCCCGATAAAGCGCTGAGCGTGGACACGCCCGTATTCTTTAATAACTGGGTGGATGATTTGGAATCCTGTTCGGGAATCGCCTGTGCGAGTTACGATAATCTTTTGGAAGCGCTGTTCAACCGTGCCGCTTTTTTCAAGGAACAGGGCTGTAAAATTGCAGATCATGGCGTTGAGCTGCCCTATTCGGAAGACTATAGCTTGGAAGAAGTGCGCGCCACCTTCAAAAAAGTCCGTGCCGGTACAGTTCCCACTGAAGAGGAAAGTCTGCGCTATAAATCGGCGCTCCTTCACGAGCTGTGCATGCTCAATCATGAACTGGGCTGGGCGCAGCAATTGCATATAGGCCCCATCCGCAACACGAACACGCGCATGTTCGAGACACTGGGTCCGGACAGCGGCTATGATTCGGTGGGCGACCAACCTTTTGCCCGTTCTTTAGCACGTTTTCTCGATCGCTTGGATCGGGAAGAGCGGTTGACGCGCACCGTGCTGTACACAATCAATCCCGCCGCGAATATGATGATGGCGACCATGACCGGTAATTTCCAGAGCGGATCGGTGCCCGGCAAAATACAATTCGGCAGCGGTTGGTGGTTTAACGATCAGTTGCACGGCATGGAAGAACATTTGGAGATTCTGTCGCAGACGGGATTGCTCAGCCGTTTCATTGGCATGCTCACGGACAGCCGCAGTTTCTTGAGCTATTCCCGACACGATTATTTCAGACGTCTCCTTTGCAATATTGTGGGGGAAGACATGCAGCGCGGCTTGCTGCCGCCGAAACCCGCATACCTCGGCAAGATCATCCAAAATATTTGTTATGGCAATGCTCTTCGCTATTTTGAATTCGATTTGCCTGAAGTGCCGGGCGCCTAAAGGAGACCGCGTTCATGGACAGGGTTATTGATCCTGCCGCAGCGGGCGTACTCTTGTTATATACGGGTTCTCCTGCAGCGCCTCAGCGCAACGAAGTGGCGCGCTATCTGAAGGCCTTTCTTATGGATCCCTATGTGATGGCCTTGCCTTATTTGCTGCGGAGCGCCCTTGTGAAAGGTGTGATTGTTCCCTTTCGCGCCGGTAAATCAGCGGCGCGCTATCGGCAGATCTGGACTTCAGGGCCGTCGCCCTTGGACGGGTATACGCAGCGCTTTATGGATGGGCTGCGTCAGCGTCTTCCCGGATCGGTCTTGGACAAGGGTACCGCCTATGGGACGCGCCGGATGGAAGAAGCCTTTTCTGTATTGGCGGCGATGCCTTTGGAGCGTTTGGTCTTGTTTCCCCTCTTTCCCCAGTATTGTGATGCTACCCACGGTACCTTCAAAGATCGGCTCGCTGCACTATTGAAAGGCGCAGCGCCGTTGAAGGACAAGCTGCGCGTGGTAAGGCCTTTTTATGATCATCCCGCGTATATAGAGGCGCTCCGTCAACAGCTTGAAGAGCCTTTAAAAGACTTTGCGCCCGACCATGTGGTGTTCAGCTATCACGGGCTGCCGCTGCGCCAGGCGCATAAACCGACGCTGCCGGGATTACCCCATTATGAAGGACAATGCCAAGCTACCACGGCGCTTTTGGCTCCCGCCCTGGGTCTTGCGCCAACGGCGTACACCCACGCCTATCAATCCAATTTCGGCAGTGACTGGCTGATGCCCTTCACGGATAGGGTCTTGGGCGAATTGGCACAGTCCGGGTGTAAACGCGTGGCGGTGATTGCGCCTTCCTTCGTTGCCGATTGCTTGGAAACATTGGAAGAGCTGGATCTTGAGAGTGCCGCGCTGTTTAAGGCGGCCGGGGGCAGTTCTTTCTTGCGGCTGCCGGCACTCAACGATCATCAGGCGTGGATCGACTGCGCAGCGACGCTGGTGGATGAAGCGGTACCTTTGTCTGCGCTGTGCTGAGCTGTCTTTAGACGAGCTCTGAAATTTCCTCGCGGTTCCGTGCGCGGAGCATGTGAATTTGATGGATATGGAAATCAGATACTGATTCGATGGACACTTCGCGGCCGAAACGTTCACAGATGAGATCCAGCTGCTCTCGGTTTTCACCGCGCAGCCGCCGTGCCGTGTCCGGATGAACCTGCAAAATAATATGCTTTTCCTTGGTCACACAAAAGAGGGATTGGAGCTGGCGGAGACAATCAAAGGTGACGGTGGTGACCGATCTTACCATACCGCTTCCTTCACAATAGGGACAGGGCTGCGACAGGGCTTTGACCAGATTATGGCGGACCCGTTTTCGTGTCATCTCGATCATACCCAACTCGCTCACATCGGAGAGGGTGATTCGTGCGCGGTCGTGGCGCAATGCTTCGCGAAAATGTTTCATGAGGGTGCGCCGATTTTGGGGGAAGTCCATATCAATGAAATCGAGGACAATGATGCCGCCCATATCGCGGAGTCGCAGCTGCCTCGCGATTTCATCGGCGGCTTCGAGATTGGTTTGTAATACGGTATCTTCAAGTTGTTTTTTGCCGGTGAATTTTCCGGTGTTCACGTCGATGGCAATGAGCGCCTCCGTATGATCGATGGCGATATAGCCGCCGCTCTTGAGATAAATCTTGCGGCGCAGCGCTTTTTCGATTTCTGTTTCAATGCCCATTTTTTCGAAGAGGGGCCGCTTTTCGCGATAGAGTCGCACCCGCTTCACGAGATGGGGCGAAAAATGTTCCAGGAAATCGCGCACTTTTTCGAATTCGTCTTCGTCGTCGATAATGAGTCGGTCAAAGTCGGCGCTGAAAAGATCACGTACTGTACGCAGGATGGGCCCGAAATCTTCACGGAGCAGGGCAACCCCTTTGGCGCGTTCATAGGCGTCCTTCACCTTATTCCAAGAGCGCATTAGGAAATCGAGGTCTCCTTTGAGGTCTTCCTGGCTTCGCCCGTTACAAGCGGTACGGGAAATAATGCCCATGCCTCTGGGGCGCATGCCGCGCAGTGTTTTGCGTAGGCGGTCGCGCTCTTTGTCCGATTCGATTTTTCGTGAAACGCCTAAGGTGCTGACGGTGGGCAGGAGCACGAGGTAACGGCCGGGGAAAGTGATGAAATTGGTGAGGCGGGGACCTTTAGAGCCCATGCGGTCTTTGACGACCTGAACCATGACATATTGATTTTTTTTGAACATGGTTTCAATAGGTTGTTGGTGCGCCCGTTTCTTGCGTGATTTCGCACGGGGCACGCCGTTTTCTAAGACGATATCGCCCGTACCTTCAGCGCCCGCAATATCGGACACATATAAAAAGCCGTTCTTTTCCAGACCAATATCAATAAATGCGGCTTGGATACCGGGAATGATTGCATCAATGCGGCCCCGGTAAATATTGCCTACTATACTTCGATCTTCTTCCCGTTCGATGACCAATTCGGCAAGACGCTTGTTTTCAAGGAGGCCGATACGGTTTTCAAGGGGATTAACATTCACCACCAGTGTTTTCATAAATTCTCCAAAGACAGGTCAATTCGAGGATATTCTTCGCAAGCGTACTGCATTATTGTACTTGATTGATACGGCGCTTCACCACAAATAATTTGGCGGATTCAAGGTTGAAATGCAACGGGTGCAAAAAAGAGGACATCACAGAGATCTTCGGTACAATAGTTCTGTTCAAACACCCGAAGGAGTCCATAATGTCCCACCACCATTTTACACGAGATGACCGTATAAAACTAGAATCACTTAAAAGCCAAGGATTGAGCAATCGACAAATAGCTCAGATACTCGGTTTTCATAAAAGTAGTATGGGCCGTGAATTGCGCCGTAATAGTGTACGCCGTCGCTAGTGTTCCACTGCTGCGGATCGGCTTGCTCTCAATCGGCGTCAAGAGATAGAACCTAAGAAGAAACTTGATCATCCTCCTCTTTTGCGTTATGTCATAAGCAAACGTTATGAGTATTGGTCTCCCGAACAAATTAGCGGCGCCTTCGTCTGGAATATGCAGGCGACCCCACAATGCAAGTGTCTCATGAAATCATTTATCTAGCGGCTTATAACGACAAGCGCTTTACCAATCTTTTTGTCACCCATTGGCGTTAAAGACGAAAGAAACGCAAGAAAAGAGAGCTGCTCAAGATTTAAATAATAGACCAAGGGAAATACTTCATTACAGAACTCCGGCCGAAGTCTTTTTTCAGGAAAGGGTTGTAATTCGAGTTTGAACCTGCGCTGTCCGCATATTGACGTTTAGGAAAAGGCTGTGTCATAATGATCTAGTAGTTTTATGGTCATTTAAAGGCATCGAAAAAGGAGCTTTGGAAAAGCGGATACATCGGTACCAAACAGAAATGCGGGTCCGCTAATAGTGCGCTTTTTGAGGACATAAGTCTTTTTACCCCGGCGCAAGAATAACAGGATAGTTCAAGGAAAGCTGAGGCTTGGAATCAATTGCTTTTAATAAGCGTTCTACTTTTGGGAGGTTTGCAAAGTGGACTGACCTCCAAGTTTCAGGAGAATTGTATATGCGCAGATTATTTATCAGTATTGGATTGTTGGTTTTGGTCGTTGCAGGCGGTCCCGCAGCTTTTGGTCAATTAGGCTTTGGAAAAGGGGCGACCGTTACCTATGATGCGGCATTGGAAAACGATACCGTCCAAGCCGGTATTCCTTTCTTAGGCGCTGTGCAGGTCAGCATCAGCGACGGCTGGCACATGAACGGGCACACCCCCCTAGACGATTTTTTGATTCCCACCGAATTGACGCTGGAAGATACCGAAGGCTTTGACCAAATTGAAATCGTTTATCCCGAACATGAAGTGGTGCGTCTAGGATTTTCAGAAGATCCCGTAGCCGTGTATGACGGCAGTTTTGTTATTGGTTTTCGCGCCCAGGCCGATGCGGACCTTGCTGCCGGTGACTATGTGCTCAATGGAAGTTTGCGCTATCAAGCGTGCAACGATACGATCTGCGCGCAGCCGCAAGTCTTGGCTATAGCGATTCCGATCACGGTCACCGCTGCGGAGACGACGCCGGAGCGGACAGCACCGGAATGGTTTGCTGCTGCGGCTTGGGATCAGCTGCCGCCGGTGGATCAACTACTGTTGGCTGCTGCGTCTGAGGCCGAAGAAGCCGTTGTAGAAAGGACGGAAGAAGCCGTTGTGGAAGGGGCGGAAGAATTGCCCGCAGACGAGAGTGAAACCGCTGCGGAACAAAGGGAGTTGGTGACGGCGGAAGCAAGGCCTGCGACGGTTGAAGCCCTTGTCGAGGCAGCACCTTCGGCGGAGCCCTCGACCGAAGTGGAAGTGGGGTGGCGTGCCTTGGCGGATCAATTCAAGGTGACAGGCAGCCTTGCGGGATACACGCAAACGCGGGGATTTTTGACTTTTTTGGAACAACAATCCGAGAGCAGTTCCACCGATAAGAGCGGCGCGTCGAGCGGGTGGTGGTGGATGATTCTGGTGGTAGTGGGCGGCGGGCTGCTGCTTAATTTCACGCCCTGTGTATTGCCGCTGATCCCGATCAATATCGCCATTATCGGCGCAGGTGCACAGGCGGGCTCACGGAAACGGGGCTTTGCCTTGGGCACTGCCTACGGGCTCGGCATGGCATTGGTCTACGGTTCCTTGGGTTTGGTGGTGGTCCTTGGTCTTTCCACAGCCTTCGGCGTATTGAATGCCACGGTCTGGTTCAATGTTGCCATAGCCCTTTTGTTTGTGGTCTTGGCGCTTGCCATGTTCGACGTGATTCAGATTGACTTTTCAAAATTCCAGGGGCGCTTAGGCGTGAAGAGCGGCGGCCATTTTTTTGCAGCGCTGGGTATGGGCGCAGTCTCCGCTTTATTGGCAGGTGCTTGTGTCGCGCCTGTGGTCATCTACACGGTTCTTCAAGCGCAGGATTTGTATAGCAACGGTTATGTCTTTGCGTTAGCGCTGCCCTTTGGCTTGGGGGTCGGCATGGCGCTGCCCTGGCCGTTTTTGGGCGCCGGCCTTTCCTTTTTGCCGAAACCGGGCATGTGGATGGTTCGGGTCAAGCAAGCTTTTGGTGTGTTTATTTTGATCTTCGCCGTATACTATGGATATCTAGCGTATACCCGTGCGGTGTACGTGCCGGCAGAGACCTCCGAAGACAGTGTATGGACGGCTTCCCTTGAGGAAGGGCTGAGCCGTGCCTTAGAAGAACAGCGCCCCGTCATCATCGATTTCTGGGCGACGTGGTGCAAAAACTGTCTTGCCAAGGATAAGACCGTGTTGAAAGACGAAGCGGTGCTGCAGCAACTGGAAGATCATGTAAAAATTAAATTTCAGGCGGAAGATTTGTCCGGTGGGTCTGTTCAGGAAGTGGTCGAATACTTTGGTGTTCTTGGACTGCCCACTTTTGTTGTGTTAGAGCCGAAAGGGTAAGGTTATCGCAATCACAGCAGTTCAATTGATTCAGGATCATTTGTTTGCTGTTACCGGATTTATGCTTGCATTGGTCCTTGCCGTGCGTGTGCTTCAAGCGAAGCGGCCGACTGGGAGCACCGTAGCTTGGCTTTTGGCGATTGTAGTGGTTCCTTATCTGGGCGTCCCTTTATATCTGCTCTTGGGCGATCGGAAATTAGATCGCTTTATACAGATGAAAGGACAGCTCTACGCCGGCGGCGAGGACGCGAAGGAAGAGCCCGAAGATGACCGTTCTGTCGTGCGTATCGCCACGACGGCGGGACTGCCTGCGCCGCGCCCCTGCAATTACGTGTCTTTTCATACCAGCGGCGAGACTGCCTATGACACGATGATGCGCATGTTTGAGTCTGCACAAAAGTGTATTCACGTTTCCACCTTTATTTTGGGTCGTGATGAAGTGGGGCGTGCTGTTGTTGAAGTGTTGAGTCGTAAGGCGCGCGAGGGCGTAGAAGTACGCTTGCTGCTCGACGGCTTGGGCTGTCTTACCACGAGCGGCCGCTTTGTCCGCCCTCTGCGTAAGGCTGGCGGTCAAGTGGGACGTTTTCTGCCCGTGTTGCCGCTGCAGCATAAATGGTCGGCGAACCTGCGCAATCATCGTAAAATCGTGGTGGTGGATCATGCCGTTGCCATGGTTGGGGGTATGAATCTGGGCACGTTATTTATGGGTCCGTCCCCTCATCCCAAACGGTATATTGATGCGAGCGTATTTTTATGTGGTCCGGCGGTGGAAGATATTGAAACGGTATTTTTTGACGACTGGAACTATGCCACCGATGAGGTGATGGATAGTGAGTCGGTGCGCGCCCACGGTCCCTATTGCGGTTATGCGCCTGAAATGCTTATTCCGGAACCTTCAGGCTCGATCATGACAGACTGCGAGATCCAAACCATTCCAAGCGGCCCCGATATCCCGGGCGATACCTTTCATGATGCGTTGTTGACGGCTATCATGGATGCGCGTAAGCGGATTTGGCTGGTGACTCCCTATTTCGTGCCGGATGATTCTTTGTTGAAGGCCTTGGCGCTGAAGGCGCGGTCTGGCTGTAATGTGTCGGTACTCGTGCCGATGCGTTCCGATCATCGCATCGTGGATTGGGCGCGGGGTCCTGCGCTGCGGAAGCTCGCCGCTGCGGGGGCGACCCTGTATTCCGCGCCACGGACTATGGTTCATGCCAAAGTGATGCTCTTTGACGACACCCTTGCCATTACGGGTTCGGCGAATCTGGACATGCGCAGTATCTATCTGAATTTTGAAATTGCTTTATTCCATTACACGGATACAGACATTCAAAAAATCGAGGGATACATACGTTCCTTGCAGCGTTCCGCCCATTATATCCGGCCTGATATGGTGAGCCGGAGTCGGGCGTGGGTGGAAAACTTTTGTCGTCTTTTGTCGCCCCTGTTGTGAGTATGGACAGGGTGAGGTATTCGCAGCCCGACTTAGATCAAGGCGGGGAAGGTAAAGACGGAGCCGGCGGCACAAGGTTGGATGACGTCCCCCAGTTTGTCGCGCAAGCGTGCGATGGCTTCCGCACCGGTACAGTGACAGGGCGCCGCCACCTCAACACCATAGGCTTTTAATGCTGCCGATGTTTGGTCAATTCGTTCTTCTCGTGCCTGATGCAGGTGCATGCCGCCGATGACGGCATGAAAGGAGCGTTCTTGGGTGAGGTCGGCGATATAGTCGAGGGTGTTGATGACACCTGCATGTGCACAGCCGAAGAGCACGACGATTCCTTTGCTGCTGTGGATCCAGATCGCCTGATCATCTTCGATGCGGTCTGTTTGGCTGCAGTCCTTATCGAGGAAAAACGCGCCGCCTGTATCTTCTAAAGGATGGACGCGCGGAATAGCACCGGTTACCCACAGGTTGTTAAAGATTTCTCGGGGCTCTGTGGTTTCGATAATATTCACGTTTGCGCTTTGGAGCGCGTCGCGCACCGCAGTGGGCATGCCGATGTCTTTATGAGGCGGTTCCGCATTTTGTTTCCAATGGGATTGGAAGGCGGCAGGGTGCGCGTAGAGGTCGATGGGCTGCAACGCTGCATCAACGATATGCACCAGTCCGCCTGTATGATCGTAGTGACCATGGCTGATTACCACGGTCGTCAGTTCCTTCGGATCAAGGACAAGGGCAGCGGCATTATGGGGCAACACTGCCCCTTGTCCCGTATCCATAAGTAAGGAGCCTTGCGGCGTCTTCACGCAGAGTGCGAGTCCGTGTTCTGTGTGCAGTTCCGGCAAGAGCGTTTCGTTGTCGACGACGACCGTGATTGTCAGGTTTTGATCGGCACTCTTGTCGTCGGGATTAATGGTCACAGAGATTCCCGCCCGTTTGTAAGGTGTCATCAAGATAGGCGCGCACCAGGGTTTCGGGCGCATCGGATGGCGCGCCTACAACGACTTCGATGCCCTGTTGCACCAAGAGTTCTTGCGCACGCACGCCCATGCCGCCGGCGATAATAATATTGACGTCTTGATTGGCGAGCCACGTGGGTAAGAGTCCCGGTTCGTGGGGCGGTGCATCTACCAAAAAGGTGCTGACAATGTGCTTCGATCCATCGTCGACATCGACCATGGCGAATTGGGCACAATGACCAAAATGGAGGGCAAGTTTACCTTCGGCTACGGGGATTGCAAAACGCATGTGATTACTCCTTTGGTTATAGGTTATGAGTCTAGTTCGAGTAAGGGTTGTATAATTATATTAAAAGCTTTTCCGGCTTCCGTGTTCGGGAAATGGTGCGTATAGGGCATGCCCTCATCACCGGTTTTTGCTACTTCAGGATCAATGGGGATATGGCCCAGGAAGGGGACACCCATTTCTTTTGCCATTGTTTCGCCGCCGCCTGTCTTGAATATATCGGTCCGTTCGTTGCAATGGGGGCAGATGAAGCCGCTCATGTTTTCCACTACGCCGAGGACAGGCATCTTCAGTTGATGACAAAAGTTGATGGATCTGCGTACGTCGCTGACAGCCACATCCTGCGGTGTGGTCACAATAACGGCGCCGTCGGCGTCGGGCAAGAGCTGACAGACAGACAGGGGTTC
>JAAYJI010000245.1 GCA_012523015.1 Candidatus Hydrogenedentota bacterium | reverse complement strand
TTGTCGTTTTTGTTATCGGAATATGATTTCCAAAGAACTTGACGCCTATGAGGCTTTTCACGTTCTTGATCGACTTGCGGAAGGCGGAGTTCGAAAGATTTCGTTTACCGGTGGCGAAGCGTTGCTGTATCCGCATACGTGGACATTGATTGAGCATGCTCATAATATGGGGATTCGGACCTCTCTCATTTCTAATGCCCGTTTGTTGACTGACGACATGCTTGAAAAACATGCTGAATATCTTGACTGGGTTACCTTTTCATTAGAGGGCCCCAATGCTCAGATTCAAGCGACTATGACACGTCACGACCGGCACTTTGAGTGCATCACCGGCTGGCTGGGCATCCTGCAGCAACACTATCCCCATATTAACCGAAAAATCAACACGGTTGCCGCTTTACCTAATCACGAACATATCCCGAATATGATTCCTTTGATGCGTGCATTTGAGATTAACCGTTGGAAAATTCTTCGTTTCTTTCCGGTACGTGGTATTGCCCAACGTAATGCTGATGATTTCAGTATTTCGGATGAACAGTTCGAAGTTTTGCGCAACCGTCTTTTGGGCTGTGAAGGAAAAACCGTGAACTGGCTTGATGTAGAGGATCATAAAGATTTGGGCGACTCTTACGCCTCTGTATTGCCTGACGGCAGTCTTAAAGTTAACAACCGCGTCATAGGGAGTCTTTTGAAGAATCCTTTACTTCCTCTCTTAGAGCGTAGTGATTTTTCCATGAGTCGGCATGTTAAACGTACTGGCCGAATTTTGGAAAAAACCCCCGCTGTTGCGTGTGTATGTTAATATATATCGAAAGGAATGCTAGATGAATAAGCGTATTTATGCGGAAAAATTGGTTGAACATCATCACTCTATGCTTGAACGTGCCAAAGTGGCAAAAGAAGGCGCTCAAGAGGATGCCAATCAACATATGGGGCGTATTGAGTCTCGCTATGACACATTCCGTGAGGAAGCACAGTATCTTGCAGGAGGCCATGAGGCGCGCTGTTTGGAACTTGAAACCATTATTTTTGGGCTGAAACAGTTTCTTAATGGCTGTAAGGGATTGGATCAAGAGCTGGATTGTGGGGCTCCCGGTGCATTAGTTACCTTGGTAAATGGCGATGACATACCTGCATCCTACCTCTTGACTCCTCATGGCGGTGGTATTTCTTTGGAATTGGAAGAACTGACAATCCAAGTTATCAGTACGAAGTCTCCTCTTGGCTCTGCGATACTTGGTAAAAAAGCTGGTGAAGAGATAGTGCTGTCGGCGCCGGGGGGGCAACGAACTGTCCGCATTATTTCTGTGTGCTGACTGATGTTGCGGAGGCGTTGATCGTGCCCGCTTTGCGTTGTTTAGGGAGTTGGTTCTGCGATGCGGTAGAGATGGGTTTTCGTTCTCAGAATCAACGCGTTGCCATCTACTGCCGGCGATGCCAGACAACCGATGTCCAAGTTGTTTACGGCAACTTTTTCAAAGGTCGAAGAGGCGTTGAGTAGGGTGGTGCGCCCTTGCACATTGCAAAAATAGAGTTTGCCATTGGCACAAATAGGGGATGCCGTATAATTGCCGCCTATAGGCTTAGCCCATTTTTCCTCGCCGGTCTTGGCGTCTAAACAACTGACCAAACCATTGTTATTGAGTAGAAAGAGGAGTCCGTCGTAGAGTAAGGGAGAGGGCTCGTCAGGTACCGGTCGTCCTTCAACCTTCCAGACTACATGGCTGTCGGTCACATCGCCTTTGCCATCGGGCCGCATCGCCCAAATTGCGCCGCCGCTTCCCCGTCCCGTAGTCACGTAAAGGAGTCCGTCTTCATAGATCGGGCTGAGGGCAGGCGAATAGGCGGTGTTCCGTGCTTTCCATATTTCCTCGCCCGTTCGTGCATTGTACGCGAAGATGGTATAGGATCCCGGGCTGACCAGCAAGGGCATATCTGCTAAGGATAGTACGGTGGGCGTTGTAAAGGCTTTTCTCAAATCGCCCTCCCGTATGGGGATTCCCTTATCATCCAAGTCCAACCATTCTGTTGTACGGTCTGTTCTCCAGATGGTTTTTCCGGTATCTTTATCCAAAGCGGTGAGGTATTGTTGGTCTGCCCCGTCGAAGGTTAAGACCAATAAATTTTCAAAAAGTATGGGGGAGGATCCCGGTCCGCGGTAATGGCGGCAGGGCAAATCTTTCCGCTCCCAACGTATGGAAAAATCCTTCGTATCAAGGCAGGCGGTGCCATAGCTTCCGAAATGAATATAAACGCGCCCCGGTTCCATCACGCAAGAGGGGGAGGCATAGGAATTAACATCATTGCCCAATTCTTCAGGGGAGTCGCTATGAAAAAGCATTTCGTTGAATAGGATCGCGCCGGAATCGGCATCTATGCATAAGGCGTAGAAATCGTGTCCTTCTTCCGTTGCCGTAGTCAGCCAAATCTGACGGTCCAGGATGACGGGCGTAGACCAGCCGCGAAAGGGGATCTCTGTTTTCCAGGCAATATTTTCTGTTTCGCTCCAGTGTTGAGGAAGTTGGGCATGGTCGTTTGTATCAGGTACGATGCCATTTTCAAGGGGACCTCGAAAGTGTGGCCAATCTGATAGCAACGCTTCTTGACTGTGGAGATTGGCACTCATAAAAATACAACAGGTAAAACCTATGATTATACGTATTTGAAATCTTCTGGTCATGGCTATCTCCCTTTTAAGAGCGGTGCCGTGTTTTGCCCGAGCGAAATAAAAACAGGGATATTTAATCTTTCGGATAGATCTACAACCCTTTCCGTGCTGTGCATGAAAATGAAACGACTTTAGAAGGTCATTTGTTTTCCGTAACAGCCTTCGCATCCATCCCAGCAATAGGTACACAGTTTTTCTTTGGGAAGACCTATGGCTTTGACTAAATCATCCAAACGTTGGTATTTTAAGGTGGTCAGGCGCAACAATTGGCGTATGCGATCAATCATCGCTTCATGTTCTTCGGATTCGGGATCAGCATATTTTTCCAGATTGTTGTCCTGTCCTCCTTCAAGTTCGCGCAAATCACGCCTCGCGACCAAATCATGTTCCGATCTTGATCTTGAAAAATAGAGGTATTTACAGGAAAAGATCAACGGCGGACAAGCGGGGCGCATGTGTATTTCTCCTGCGCCGGCGCTGTAGAGCCGCTTGATCATATCGACCAGCTGGGTGCCCCGGACAATCGAATCGTCGCAGAAAAGGAGCCGTCTGTTTTGGACGAGATCGGGGACAGGGATCAATTTCATTTTGGCCACTTCGCTCCGAACCGCCTGGGTGGGGGGAATGAAGCTGCGTGCCCACGTGGGTGTATATTTGGTGAAAGGTCGTGAGTAGGGGATTCCCCGATGATTGGCATAGCCGATCGCATGGGCGGTACCGGAGTCGGGAATGCCGGCGACCAAATCGATTTCCTGATCATCGCGCGCAGCAATGGCGGCGCCACAACGGTAACGGGCGGCTTCCACATTGATATTTTCGTAACTGGAGGCGGGGAATCCGTAATACACCCAAAGAAAGGCGCATATTTGCAGATAGTTGCCGGGCGCTTTTTTCTGCTCAATACCTTCAGGTGTTAACAAGACAATTTCGCCGGGTCCCAAATAATGTTCGATAGTATAGTTGAGGTTGGGGAATGCGGCTGTTTCAAAGGTTGCCGCACAAGCTCCCGGTTTTTGACCGACAATGAGGGGCGTGCGTCCGAATTTGTCTCGGGCGGCGTAAATCCCTTCTTGTGTGAGCAGCAATATAGAACAAGATCCCTCAACCTTTTCTTGGACATTTGCGATGCCGTCTACAAAACTTGGTCCTTCATTGATTAGTGTCGCGACCAACTCTGTGGGATTAACGCCGCGGCTGCTCATTTCGGAAAAGTGAGTGATCCGTTTATGGAAGGCCAATTTCGTCAATTCTTCCAGGTTATTTATCTTTCCTACCGTGACGATAGCATAGGTTCCCAGATGAGAGCAGATAATAAGGGGCTGCGATTCATGGTCGCTAATGACACCGATACCGCCATTACCTTCCATGCCTAATATGTCCTGTTCAAATTTTGAACGGAACTGGGCATTGGAAATGTCGTGGATGTGGCGTTTAAATCCTTTATCGCCCAAAACAGCGAGTCCGCCGCGACTGGTGCCCAAATGAGAGTGATAATCAGTTCCATAAAATAAATCGTGAACACAGTCTTTTTCTGAGATCACGCCAAACAAACCACCCATATAAGACTCCTTCCGGATAAATAAGGTAACGCGTTGCGATCAAGGGTATACTAACCCACCAAAAGCGCTTTACACAAGGACGCCTTGAAAATCCGTTCAGCGTCACGAGAGTCGTGTGTTGAAAGCACTTTTTACTGAATAAAACATTTGAATTTTCGTACTGATCAGGCTTCCTGTTTATCCAAGCTGAATCAGTCCTGCGCCTTCGGCAGGTTTGGAAACATAGACCTCTCCGCTAATTCCGGTTTCTTCGCCGTATTGACGCATCAAATCTTCACAAAAGCGATCAACAGCGTCTTTGCGAACCAAATTTACAGTACATCCTCCAAAACCGGCTCCTGTCATGCGTGCGCCCAGACAGCCGGGTAAGCTGCGGCCTATTGCGGAGAGGGTATCCAATTCCGTACTGGTTACTTCATAGTCGACGCGCAAGCTTTCATGGGAAGCATTTAAAAGAGTGCCCAAAGCTTGTACGTCGCCGGCACGCATGGCTTCCCGTGCTTTCAAGCAACGGTCATTTTCGGTAATCACATGTTGGGCGCGCCGAAAGGGAATGTCCTGCAATTGATCACGAATGCTTAACAATTCGTCGTGCGTGTAGTCCCGTAATTTTTCGCCGGATTTATTCAAAAGCAGCTGTAATTTGTGGACGGCTTCTTTACACTCTTCGACGCGCTCATTATATTTGGATGCCGTTAAGCCTCGTGCGCAAGCCGTATTGGCGACGACAAAAACAAACTCGTCAAAAGCTATGGGAACGTTTTCTCCCGCATAGCTTCGACAATCAAGGAAGAGGGCGTGATCTTTTTGGGCGCTCCGTGAAATAAATTGGTCCATAATGCCGGTGCTCAGCCCTAGAAAATTATTTTCGACACGTTGCCCCAAAAGGGCGGCGTCTTTATCGGCGAATTTAAAATTTCCCAATGCTTCAAAGAAAACGAGTGCCGCCATTTCTAAGGCTGCGGAACTGCTCAGCCCACAACCGATGGGGACATCGCCCATGACCAGCAAATCTGCGCCGTGAACCGTTTTATCGAGTTTAAAAAGCTCATCGACGACGCCAACAATGTAATCTGTCCACGGGTCTTCAGGGTTGCGTACGCGCTTATCCAGATCGGCTTCTGCGTTGCGGTCAAGGTTGGACGCGTACATGCGTATTGTCCGATCCTTGCGCGGAAGTCCCACGATGACCGTGTCATATTCAATCGCCATCGGCAAGACGAAGCCATCGTTATAATCGGTGTGTTCTCCGATAATATTGACACGGCCCGGCGCGCGCGCCGCAACTTGCGGGGTTGTCCCGAATACATCGTTAAAGCTGTCTATTGCTTTATTAATGTCAATGCTCATTGTGTCCCGTCCAAAATGTTGAAGCGCCTCTGCATGCCATGTTTAGGGGAGCTGCAATCCTGCAAGACCCATACGTTGGTTTGTTGGAAAGCAGCGGAGGGCAAGGTTTGGGTTGCGCATGGTTAAGACTATTGTCGATCCTTAGCTTGTACCCTCTATTATGACTGAAATTCTGTGTCAAAAAAAAGTGCCGGGCCCTATTTTAATGTTTCCGAGGCTGGATGCTGTTGTTTAGATTTTACCTTCCCGTTCTTGTTGTTTGATCTTATCCCAAGAAATCACGGCTTCTTCCGGGGTCATTGCTCGGTCACTTCGAAAGACATGTTCATGGCGTCGAATCATTTTTTGATAGGCTCTTTCGAGTGCAGAATTTATGGTGAATCGGCCCTCTTCTTCTGCGGCAACCATGCAATTGACCAA
>JAAYJI010000244.1 GCA_012523015.1 Candidatus Hydrogenedentota bacterium | reverse complement strand
GAGGTATCCGATGGGCGAAGCGTCCACCGTAAATAAGGGAGGACTACTGCCTGTGTTGATCTCAACTAAATCGCCTTCAATAACAATAAGATCCCGTAAGATTCCGTCACTCTCATAGAGGTCTAGCAAATCGCCCCAAGCGGCAGCAAGTACCACGGTGTGAAGAAAACATACTGTGATAACAACTCGTACTGTTTTAGGGACGGTATTGCCGGTGAAAAGAAAGCGTTTCATGATCTTGAATTCCTTAAGTTGCGGTACAATTGCAATGGAAAAAAATAAGGGAAGAAATCAACAATAATGCACGTCATCCTGTTAATATAAGTATACACGAAACAAGTTTTTAAAACATAAAATCTACGCTTTTTTTTCTCTTTATTGAGTGCAAAGAGGTGTTGCGTGATTTCCGAAAAAAGAGTAAAAAGCTCTAGGGGATAAGGAAGGAGGGGGCATAAGGAGATTAAGTCTTTAAACACCTGTTATTGGTTGGATCAGGCGCCGATGGTGCTGCTGAGCGTAAGCATAGGCAGAAGCATGGCAACTACGAGAAAACCAATGACGATGCCCATAATGACGATGAGCAAGGGTTCGAAGAGCGCTGTTAATGCCTTCACAGCGCGGTCTACTTCCAGATCGTAGGCATCGGCAATACGTTTGGAAACGGAGCCGATACGTCCGCTCTCCTCACCAATGGCAAACATGGAGATAACCATGGGCGGGAAAAAGAGGGCGTCACGCATGGACTCGCTGAGACTTTCGCCTTCTGTGA
Source organism: Candidatus Hydrogenedentota bacterium (assembly GCA_012523015.1). Taxonomy (NCBI): domain Bacteria; kingdom Pseudomonadati; phylum Candidatus Hydrogenedentota; species Candidatus Hydrogenedentota bacterium. Next base: position 2,093 of record JAAYJI010000244.1, on the reverse strand, counting down.
CGCCGGTGTGCAGCTCGCCTACACTGCCGCGTATGAGTCGGTTGCTCATAGTCTCTTCCGTGATTTTGAGGGAGGTCAAAACGGGCACACCATTATCCAGTAAGGTACCCAGCGTGCGCGTAAATTTTGCCATTTCATACTTAACAATCAGCGTACGCACTGCAGGTACGCGCAAAAAAAAGGCATCGAATCTTTTGCGTCCGGGCTCCGTTCGATAGTAGCGGATCAGCAAGACGATGCTCCCGATAATACCCAGCAGCACCGCCCACCACCAATGTCCCATAAAATCGCAGAGGCTCATAACCATGCGGGTAGGCAGCGGCAGTTCCGCATTAAAATCCTCAAATATTTTGACAAATTTGGGGAACACGAAAGAGACGAGAATAAAAATGGCCGCGGTTCCGATGATAAGCAGAAAGATGGGGTAAATCATGGCGGAAACGGCTTTGCCCCGCAATTCTTCTTCTTGCTCACCAAAGGCGCAAATACGCCACAGCACTTCTTCGAGCATGCCGCCCGTTTCCCCGGCACGAACCAAGCTGCAATACATGGGCGGAAATACTTCCGGATGTTTTTCCATGGCATCAGCGAGGCCGGAGCCTTTTTGGACATCATCGCGCAGTTGGTCGACAATCTTCGACAGCTTCGGGTTTTCGGTCTGATCTACCAAGGTGCGCAGCGCACGGGTAATCATCATGCCGGACTCGCTCAAATTCGCCAATTGACGAAGGAATACATTACGATCCTTGATGCGAATGCGAACAAGCGCCTCGCGCAGGCTGTCTTTGGTGCTTTGCTCGACCAAGGGCTCAACCCGTATGGGGAAAAAACCCATGTCGCGCAGACGCGCAACTGCGGCACGCTGATTTTCCGCTTCAATAACGCCTTTGGTGGTGGGACCCGGCCCCTTCTTTACCTCATACTCAAACTGTGCCATGAGCAACTTCGCTTTCCGTGGTAACGGTGTCCGTGTCTGAGGTGAGGCGTAACACCTCTTCCGGCGTACTTTCCCCGTTGGCAACACGCTGCCATCCTGAACGGCGCAAGGTTTTCATACCTTGCCGCAGTGCCTCTTGTTTTATCTCCACGGCTGTGGCACGGTCCACAGTCATCTGTTTGATTTTGTCGGTAAAGGTCATCATTTCATAAATGGCGATTCTGCCCCGGTAGCCCGTGTGGCGGCATGCCTCGCATCCCTCGCCGCGCTGAAATTTCACACCCGCAATCTCGGCGTCGCTGATACCGAATTCTGCGGCCACCAATTTCATGTCCGGTTCATATTCGACGGCGCACTGGCTGCAAATACGCCGAACCAAGCGCTGCGCAACAGATGCGATCATGGTACTTGAAATCAAAAAGGGCTCAATGCCCATATCGATTAGACGGGTCACAGCGCCGGCGCTGTCGTTGGTGTGCAAGGTGCTCAATACAAGGTGGCCTGTAAGACTGGAACGAATCGCCATTTCCGCGGTTTCATAGTCACGTATCTCCCCGACCAGCATGATATCGGGGTCATGACGCAACATGGAACGCAGCCCCATGGAGAAATCGAAACCGATTTTGGGCTGAACCTGCATCTGGGAAATACCGGAAAGCTGGTATTCGATAGGATCTTCAATGGTCAAGATTTTGCGGTCTATACTATTTAATTTTGCCAAGGCGGCGTAGAGCGTAGTCGTTTTACCGCTTCCGGTGGGACCGGTAACTAAGATGATGCCGTGGGGCCGGGTAATGTACGTATTGAAAAGGCGCATATCTTCGGGCAAAAAGCCCAACTGATCCATGGTCAACGCCATTGACGAGCGGCTCAGAATACGGATGTTCACAGTTTCCCCGTGAGGAGTGGGCAAAATGGAAACACGCAAGTCGTAGCGATGCTCGCCAAAAGCCGCCATAATCTTACCGTCTTGGGGCAAGCGCTTCTCGGCAATATTCAGGTTTGCCATGATTTTGATACGGGAAACGATAGCCGCATGAAATCCGCGAATGGAAGGCGGCGTCGGGGCTTGGTGCAAAATACCGTCAATACGATAGCGCACGCGCAAACTGTCTTCAAAAGGCTCAATATGAATATCGGTCGTATCCGACTGGAT
>JAAYJI010000243.1 GCA_012523015.1 Candidatus Hydrogenedentota bacterium | reverse complement strand
TCTCATCATGGATACCTTCCACCTCTTCCGAGGCGGCAGCGGGTTCAATGGACTGGGCTTGATTCAAGGGGATCTCATCGCCAATTTCCACGTTAACGATGTACCCGCCGATGTGCCCCGTGAAGAGCAGGGCGATGAACACCGCATCTATCCAGGCGATGGTATTCTGCCTACCTCCCAAATTTTACAGACCCTCCAAAAGATCGGTTATGACAAGGCGCTGTCCCTGGAAATTTTCAAACGGGAATATTGGGAACTGCCGCCTGAACAGGTAGCCGCGGACGGTCTTCGCAAACTTCGTACCTGCATCGCCAATGCCGCGCTTTAAGCAGCATACACTGGGCAGCATCGTGTAATTTTTAAATGATAGTACCGGGATCATGGTTTCAACAATACCTGCAAGAGTAGTGCTAGGCGCGCAAGATATCAGCCACCGTTTCGGGGCGCAGCCTATTTTATCGGCTGTGTCCTTAACCCTTCATGAATCGGATCGCATCGGACTCATCGGCCATAACGGCTGCGGAAAATCTACGCTGCTGCGCATACTCGCAGGCACGTTGAACCCCGACGAAGGGACTGTCACCTATACCCAAGGTATACGGACAACGCTGCTCGAACAGCAAGCTGCCTTGGACCGCTCGAAGACGGTTCGGCAAAGTCTGCAAGATGCCACGGCTGATTTGCGCGGCTTATTTGAGCAATGGCGACGGATCCATGACCGGCTCACCGAAAACCAAAGCGCCGGCATCTCCGACGCTGCCCTTGAACAAGAATGTATGGAACTGGAACATCAGCTGGACGCCTCGCGCGCGTGGGATTTGGACACCGAAATAAAAAAAATAAGTTCGGAACTGCGATTGCCCGATCCCGATCAACGGCTTGATTCTTTGTCGGGAGGCGAGCTGCGGCGTGTTGATTTGGCTGCTAAACTCCTGACCCGGCCCGATGTCTTGCTGTTGGACGAGCCCACCAACCACATTGATACCGAAAGTGTGGCATGGATAGAGCGATTTTTGGAAAATTACGACGGCGCCGGCATACTCGTTACCCATGACCGTTATTTTTTAGATCGGGTTGTCAATCGCATCGTCGAAATTAATCACGGCTCCCTCTTAAGCTTTCCCGGAAATTACGAACGCTTTTTGGAATATAAGGCGTCGTTGGAAGAAGTGCAACAAAAAACCGAGGCGAACCGACAAGCCCTGATCAAGCGCGAACTGGAATGGTATCGGCGCAGCCCCAAAGCGCGCGGCACCAAAGCACGGGCACGTATTGACCGGCTGCAGGATGCGCAAGCCCAAGGGCCGCCGCCGGCAAGCAAAAAATTTTCCTTTGCTATTCCGGAACCCGAAAGACTGGGCAAAGATATTCTCGAAGCAAAATTGATTTCCCATAGCTACGGGGATCAGCGCTTATTTCACCAATTCTCTTTGTACATGCAAAAGGGGATGCGCATGGGGATCATGGGGCCCAATGGCTGCGGAAAATCTACCCTGCTCCGCGTTTTGATGGCCCGGGAAACGCCCGATTCCGGCGACGTGATTATTGGCGCTACTACCCGTTTCTTATACGTAGATCAGGTGCTCGCCGATATGGATCCGCAAAGCACTGTCCTTGAGTTTGTATCGGACGGACAACGGCATGTGGAGGTGGGGCGGCAACGCATTCATGTGCCTTCCTACCTTGAGTCCTTTCTTTTCGATAAGAGCTGTGCCGATATGCCGTTGGGACGCTTATCAGGCGGTGAAAAGCGACGCGTTAATCTAGCCAAAAAAATGTTGCGCGGCGGAAATTTTATCGTCTTTGATGAACCCACCAATGATTTGGATCTCTATACGCTGCGCGTGCTGGAGGAAACCATTGAAAGCTTCGAAGGCTGCGCACTTCTTGTGAGTCACGACCGCTATTTGCTCAATCGTTTGTGTACCCACATGCTCATTTTCGAAGAAGACGGAAAAATTACTCAGATCACGGGCAACTACAACGATTACTTGCAATACTGCCGCCGCAGAGCCGAAGACGAGAAGAGTAAACGGATCAAGGAATCACAGACGAAAGCTGCCTTGCCAAGCACACCAAAGCCGCGCGCAGGACTCACCTACAAAGAAAAGAAAGAGTACGCGGCCATGGAAGAAACGATTCTTGCCGCGGAGCAAGAAGTAGCAAGGCTGCACCGTCTCGTAAATGACGCAGGCTTCTACTGCGAGGATTATTCAAAAACACAGGAAGTGCTCCAACAGCTCAAGAATGCAGAGGTGGAAGTATCACGCCTCTACACACGCTGGGAAGCCTTGGAAGCAAAGCAATAAGCAGATGCTGCCGAAACCTAGCCAAAGGGTATAGCGCCGCAAGTTTCAAACAATGCAGTACCTCGCAGAACCACTTTTCCTATGGCTGTCTACATCTAGATTATTGTGAGGAGAAAAGACCGATGATACCGCCGACACTGGGCAGGATGGGTTGGGTCGCGCCCAAATCCATACTCACCGTATTGTCTTGACCTGGCGCGGGCGGTACATAAGGAATCCAATCGACATGGCCGTCCATGAATAATACGTTGCAGCCGCCGGGCACATGATTAAAAAATACAATGGCCCCGTAATTGCCGAAAAGATCCATCATGGTAAAAAGATTGCTTTGCGCCATGGCGGAGGTCTGAGGATTGTTCACATCGGTAATCATGAAGC
>JAAYJI010000242.1 GCA_012523015.1 Candidatus Hydrogenedentota bacterium | reverse complement strand
TGCGATCTCATCAAATAAAAGACCGTTTTTTAAATCGGCTGCTAAGGTAAGAAATTCGCCCGTAGACATATCGACAAAGGCGGCACCGGCCGCAGCTTCATTCACATCGAGCGCAGCCAGGTAATTATTACGGCCATCTTCAAGCAGTTCGGGTTCCATTACGGTGCCGGGTGTAACCGTACGAACTACCTGCCGTTTAACCAAACCTTTTGCCTCCCGGGGATCCTCCATTTGTTCGCAAATCGTGACCGAACAGCCTAAGCGCACAAGGCGTGCAATATAGGTATCAACGGAACGGACCGGTACGCCGCACATGGGCACACGTTTTTCTTTATCGCTGCCATCCCGTGAGGTTAGCGTTAAATTTAACAGTTCAGTTGCTTTGATAGCGTCATCAAAGAACAGTTCATAGAAGTCACCCATTCGAAAAAATAGCAGTGAATCACCGCATTCTGCTTTCGCCTGTAAAACCTGACGAAGCATCGGTGTGGTGTTGTGGGGGGAAATATCCGAGATATGCAGCCAATTATCAGCCATAATGGGTATTATACTGGTTATATTGGGTACAGGTCATCTTTGGATAAAAGATACAGAATCTAAAGGATTTAGAAACAAAAAACTTGGGAGTGAAAGGGACACCTTTTCGACACTGTCCTCTGTAATCGGAAAGGGGAGACCAATAAAATGAAAAAGCCGTGATCTATCCCACTTTTCTAAAGATCCCCGGTTTGATACAATTTATAAAATCAATCTAAAATGTTTGTAAAAGAAAGAAAATTACCAAACAAGGAAACCACTTAAATATCGAACTCCTGCCCAAGTCTTTTTTCAGGAAAGGGGTTGCAATTCGAGTTTGAACCTGCATTTTGTCAAAGCTAGGTTTAGTGAAGATGATTGCAGTACAATAGGATTACTATTAACATACATGCCTGACAAGATAGTATAAGGAATGGAATGAAGTTAATAATTCAAATCCCATGTTATAACGAAGAAAAGACGCTCGGGATCACAATGGACTGCCTACCACGCAGTATCCAAGGAATCGATTGCATCGAATACCTTATTATCGACGATGGTTCTACCGATGAGACGGTCGATGTGGCCCGAAAACATGGGGCGCATCACATCATCAGCAATAGGCGAAACAGAGGGCTGGCACGGGCGTTTATGCTGGGTATCGATGCCTGTATCTTACGAGGCGCTGATGTCATCGTCAATACAGATGGTGACAACCAATATAACGCCGATGATATAGAAAAATTGGTAGAACCCATCCTTTCCGGTCAGGCGGAAATAGTTGTAGGGGCACGGCCCATTGACAGTATCGCCCATTGGTCCCTTATGAAAAAACTATTACAAAAAATTGGTTCTGCCGTTGTGCGTATGGCGAGCGGGACCACTATAGCAGACGCCCCGAGTGGATTCCGTGCCATAAGCCGTGAGGCGGCACTCCACATCAATGTCTTTGATAATTACACCTATACGCTGGAAACTATTATCCAAGCCGGGCGCAAGAATATCCCTATTATTTCCGTCCCTATTCGGACGAACAAAGATTTGCGGCCGTCCCGGCTCATGACCAGCATTTTCCATTATGTGTGGCGCTCTTTACTCACGACCACAAAAATATTCATGACCTATCGGCCCTTCCGTTTTTTCGCCATTCCCGGAGTCATCAGCGTATTACTGGGGTTCATACCGACAATACGTTTTTTCTATTATTACAGTATTGGACACGGCAGAGGTCATATTCAATCGCTGATTTACAGTACCCTTTTGATCGGTACGGGCGCCTTTTTTATTCTACTGGGCTTTATAGCCGAACTCATCGGTATTAATCGTCAGCTCTTAGAGGATATACGAGCGCGATTGCGTGCCTTGGAACTACGAAAAGCTTCTGCTGATAAAGACGAAAAATAATCAACGATGTAAACCGCCTTTGCTAAGAAGTAAAACGGACAACCTAGTCACTATATATATATGCTTTCCTTACTGGACAAACGCTGTGGAAGGTTACAGTTTAGCTACGCTGCCGCTTCCCGACCTCGTTTTAAAGGGAACATAAAGATTTATTTTTCTGTTTTCAACAATAGAATCATGAATTTTCACTATTTATATTAATTGGATTCAATCGCAAGTTCTTGATTTTTTTACGATTTTAAAAACAACAATCAAAGAACCGAAAAACTCCCATGAGAGAGTAAAGGATTCGACCCATGGCATCCATGTTATTTACGTTGTTGATCGCTTTTATCTTTTTGGGCACTGTATTTGCCTTGTGGATCCTCATGCAGTTATGGGCAGAAAAACGTTTGGGCCCAAGGAAACAAGGCTGTAAAGGGCCTGTAGAGAGCGGAAGCGGAGAATACCTTTGTTGTAAAGGAGACGGCAGCTTTTGCGAAACCTCTCCGCGCCATTTTCATGAAGCGGTCCCTCACAAAGAATAGGGCAACCGTTAGCGTATATCATTGAAACTATAATTTGGTTCCTGCGTTCGTTAGGTTTTCCGATTCGTCTATAGTCATGTAATATAAGGACTGTTAATGGCCACTTTTTCTATCAGCGCTATTTTGGTACTTGAAGACAAAGAAGAGGCTCTTCCCGTCCTGTTGACGTGCTTCGAGAAACAAACACTTCCCGCAGCACTCTTTGAAGTAGTTTTGGTATTTTACGGGAAGGGAGACGCTACAAATCACGATAGTGTACAACGCTATATTTCCGGGATGCCCATGCACATTCAAAGCCATTTTGTGTCGACCCAAAATGCAATCGTTGCAAAAAATATAGGGGCAACACAAGCAACAGGGGATATCCTCTTCTTTTTAGATCAAGATCTTTTGGCCAGTCCCAAACTCTTGGCTGCCCATCGGGATCTACACGAAAATACAGACCGGCCGGCGGTTATCATGGGTACGGTTGAAAGAAATCAAAACCTTTCCCGAGGCTCGTTGACTCGCTGGTTTATGCGTGAAGATCTGGCGCTTATGGATGCAGGCCGTGCTGATCATGCCTTTTATTGGTCCGGCAGACATTGCAGTTTTCGGCGCTCGTCACTGCTTGAAGCGGGTGGATTTAATGAGAGCTTTGTCTCGGATCGGGCAGCCGATATTCAGCTTGCCCAAGAATTTTTAAAACATAAACACAAAATGCTTGCCATGCAGGAACATGCCGCTTATATTTGGCACTTGGTCAACTTCGAAAAGGAACGGCGGCGCTATTGGCGTGAAGGCTACGATCTCGCCAAACTTTCGCAAGAAAGAAAGAACCCTGCCATTCTTTATCACTTTCGTTTAGCCCCCTCGTCATTTCGGTACCATATGAGCAATTTGTTCGCGCCTTTTTATATAAAATCATGTACGGTACCGAAGTTGGATACCCGTATTCATGGCCAGAGTCTACAGCATATATTTCATTTGGCGCGATGTAGTGGAGCACGAGCGGCTTTGGCAGGACATCCCCCGCATTATCAAGGTATGGAAGAAATAAATGTCCAATCGTCGGTGAAAAATCGCAAGTCTTTATCTGCAGTTTCTAAATTCCTCGATCCATAACGCGGATTAAAGAGCTGAGATGATACTCGGTGATGTAGGTCTCATCCATCCGGATAAAGGTTGCGAAGAAGTCAATTCAAAATGTCTACCAAGGCATCCAAGGCGCGCCCTTTGGTGGAATCGGGTTTTACATCCAGCAGCTTGTGAGGCATATTTCCTGCAAATAGATCCTCTTGGCCCATTTGCACGGTTTGACCTACGCCATATTCCAGAATTAATTTTGCAACGGTTTTAGTAAAAAATTGGTTCGCTATTCCCGTTGCTAAAGGCCCGCCTACTTGCAAGCGTACATCATCTAACTTCGTATCGGCCGCCCGAGATTCAGGCATGAGAAGAAGATCATATCCTTTATCGAGCAAAGGTTGGAATTCCATCGGCACTTTGCCCGACCTAAAATTTGCGCCCAGTGGAATGGTTCCCAATTTTGTTTTAGCGTCCGCTTTCAATCCTAAACGCTCAAAAGATACCAAAGTGGGGATGATGGGCTTGCTGTCCGTCCACTCGGGCGAAGCGCCATAATCAAATTTCAGGTCCTTAAAGGTCAATTCTTTTACAAAAATATCGATGCCGCGATTACGAAGCTCTTCGGAACCTTCCACCATGCGCATGGGCATTTTTTGCATCTCTTTTGGAATCTTTACAGTCAAGCCGCCCAAATTCGTCGCCGCGGCGAAAAGATCCAAAACATTCAATTGTTCAAACACTGCATTTACTGAAGGAGACCAAACCGTTTTATCGACTACGGGCGCTTCAGACACGGTATCTTCCGCCTGAATAACAACAGTAAAAATAAGGGGAATCACCCACAGTAAGCAATTAAAAAAAGGGCTTTTATTTTTCATGGTTCTCCTTTTAACAAGGGCAGTATATCCCTCTCATTCTTTACAGCTTAAACGCCTCTTTAAGTACATAGGTTAACCATCGTGTATAAGGGATTTTCGAAAAGATTACAGGTAACCCAGTGCTTCTAATTGTTGCTGTATTTGTGGATCCATTTCTACTTCAAGCCCCGGTTCCGGTGCATTTTCATAAATGGCTTGAATATATTTTTCCAGCAGATCTTTGAATTGCTGCAGTTCTTCTGCGTGTTCGGGAAGTGCCGACAAATCGTTCTGCTGTGCTGGATCATCCACCATGTTATAAAATTCAGTGGTCTTTATTTCTCGCGGATTATCTTCGTTTGCCTTCATGACAGCCGTGTGTAGGGAACGCAACCCTTGCAACACATTGCCTTCGAAATCATTGGAAGCATAACTGTATGCATTTGGATTTTCTTGCAATACGCCATTGCTATCATACAAGGATTGTCCACTCATGGCAGCGCCGGGTTCCAATCCTGCCAGGGTCAATAGCGTGGGGGGGACATCAATCAACCGGGTCAACGAAGTATTTTCCTCACCTGCGGACGTGCTGTCAGGAAGCTTAAGTATGAGGGGGACGTGGAGCAGCTCTTCATATAAGGTCTGTCCGTGCCACCACCCTTGATGATCATAAAATTCTTCGCCGTGATCCGATACGAAAGCTATGATTGTGTTATCGTAAAGATTCCGTTCCTTTAATCCTTCGAACAAATCGCCGAGATGATGATCCAGGAATTCGATCTCAGAAACGTAGGCATTGCGCATCAACTCCAAATACTGTTTCGGATCAGGATGCTCCATTCTGGCACGGGCATAGCCAATTCCCGGACGGTTATGATCCATGAACGGATCATGGGTTTCCATGTAATGAAGATACAGATAAAAAGGTCTGTCTTCAATTGATTCGCGATAATCTAACCAGCTAAAAACACTTTCGGTCACCCGATCAGCGGGCTGATAAAAGTCAGTGACACGCAGGTAACCGCGCCTTATTTTTCCTTCCAGAACCATAATCACCTTGCGCAATACACCGTAAAGAGAAAGGTTGGATGCAGAGGCCGGGGCTTTAAGAAATAGATCCGGTTTCAACTCCACATAATTACTGAATCCTCGGTTCATACCAAAGAGTGAGGTCGTATTGGGATTATTGGAAAAACCTTGGGTGTAATAACCACCCTGTTGAAAGAGTTCCGCAACCGTCTCCGCCGCAGGGGATAAGGAAGCCGTCTTGGAAGTGGCTCCATGGGCTTCGGGATAGAGACCTGTGAAGAGCGTAGCAAAGGAAGGTTTCGTCCAAGGGGCCTGAGAATAGGTGTGTTGAAAAACAACGGCATCCTTGGCAAAATCTTGTAGATGCGGCGTTTTTGCTTCTGCGTTCGGGTTAAAGATACTGAGGTAATCTGCACGCAGCGCATCCACAGCAAGAAGGATAACATTGGGTCCCGTCGATTTTGCTTCTACAGTAGACACCGGACTCGGCGTCTCTGTATAAAGCTGTTTGGATAGACCCCATGCGGCTGCGGTCAGGATCAGCCAAAGCGCTATTCCCGCGCCAAAATAAAATACAAATTTTTCCGATATAAAACGGCGGAAAGAAGCGGCTTTCAAAAAAGCGATTATAACCAACACCAAGGATAGGCCGCCCGCCAGACAAGCAATCATCATATAGTCTCTTTGCGTCATGCCATGTCCGCCCAGCAAATCCCGCTGGTACCGAAATACCCCTATGATACAAGCGCCGGCAAAGAATACAAGTCCGGAAAGCAAGGCTGTTCCGGCGGGCCAAGAGGGGAAACGATCCAGCAAAAGGGAGACAAACAATATCCCTGCAGACAAAGCCAATCCAATGCCTGAAAAAATAATACTGTAGGCGGCCACCCCCCAAGGCAACATACCCCACTCATGAAGATCGGACAAGCGTGTACCGATCCAGAACGATTCCAAACACGCTATGAGCATACCTACAAAAAGTCCGGACAAGATCCCGCTAAAAAGAACGGTAAAGACTTTTTTACGATAAATAAGCGTCTCTTCATGGTTGAGCAAGGGATGTAATTCACCCATATCTTTAGCAAGATTTTCCTCCACATAAGCACGGTCTTCTTCTAATGCTGCACGGCTCGGTCTGCCCCCGAAAAGAAGAAGCGGAACACTTAAAGCAAAAGGGATAATCTCACCTGCCCATAATCCTAAGTGCCCCCCCAAAATAGCAACGGCATGTCCTGTAGCGCTGCCCAAGACTAAACCAAAAGCCATTTCACGAACGCCAAGCCCGGAAATAGTAAAGGTTAATATTCCGGCTGTGATCATTAAAGGGCTTACAAAAAAGATATCGGCAGGGGAGACATTGGTGGCGCGAATAGCCATGAAGGTAAAGAAATATTTAGAACAAGTACCTAAATGCACCAATATCCCAAAGAATAGAGCAGCAAGTAATGTTCCTTTGGCGCGGCTGTATGCCGTTGCAGCACGCCCAAGTTTGTTGATCGGGCCCCGCGCGAATTCGGGCACCGGCATAACGGCAGCCAACACTTGAATAACCCGTGGATTCAACAGGAGCAAAAGACTGCAAATAACACCGACAAGCAAGCATCCCATGATCCCTAAAAGAAGTACCATATTAAATTGCAGGTATTTCAATCCTAGGGGGAAGGTCGTAAAAACAAGGAAGGATAAGGCAATGATCCCGGTTAATTTTTCTACGGCAATCACGGTGGTACATTTCACCACATCGCGCGTGTAGCGAGACGACTCGACCAACCGATAGCCATCCAACCCAAGTGTTCCCGGTAGAACCAACCCTATAGCACGCCCCATAAACCACTGATACGCCAGATACGTAAAGGGAATGTGCAGGCCCTGTCCCCGCAGTAATAACCGCCACCTAATAATACCGGATGTAATACCGAGCAACTTCACCAGCGTGGCGCACGCCATCCAAAACAGAAACACTTTAGGGCCGGATGAGCTTACATCGCGTAATTTATTCCAGATATCTAAAGGGGCAACATTTCCAAATAGACCGCTCATCCCAAACCATTCGGGCTTGAAAATAAGCACAAAGAGTCCTACCACAACTCCAAATTTAATGAGGTAGACAAGATAACGTTTTTTCATGGGATTCTCGTAAATGATCAGTGTTGTATTGTATAGATTGAATGTAGGGGAACAGGGCAAACCTTACCATAAAAGCCATAAATCGGGCAACTATACGATACAATTTGAGCGGCTAACACGTCGACGCGAGCCAACGAAGAATTTGACTCTGCGTCGCTATTATCGTTAAAATACCGCATTCTGAATGCCGGATGGCCAAATTGGTAAGGCACCTGACTCTGGATCAGGCGATTCTAGGTTCGAATCCTAGTCCGGCAACCAAATGTCGATATACAATGGTGATGACCATTTTCCGATTATGCGGCCCGTTCATCTAGGGGTTTAGGATGCAAGATTCTCAGTCTTGTCACAGGGGTTCGAATCCCCTACGGGCTGCCATTTCTTTTCTGCAACGGATCATTTCTCGAGCTTTGCCAAAATATCCAAAAAGTGTGTTAAAACAATTCGTGTAATGGTCAAATAACCATCGCGCAAGGGATCGTAAATATCGATCTCATGCCGGTCCGTATATCCGGGATTATTAAAACACCACCACATAAACGCGGTGATGAGTCCGCTGATCCACTCATTGGTGACCAATTTGAACTTGTCCATGGGCACTTCAAAATCGTCCATGTCCTGAGAAAATGCGCATAGCTCCGGCATATCCTCCGACCAACACCAAGCCATTTCAATAGCCCAGGCAACAATCCATGTACCCATATTCTGCAATAATAATCCCGGCAAATTTCCCTCCGTATTAAAATGCTCTTCAAATGAGTCAACGATTTGATGGATGACCGGTAATACCTCTTCTTCAATCTCAGGGATTATGACGATATGGTCTCCAATTTCTATCTGTTCAATGAGATGGGCATCAACATACTTATTGTCAAACACGGGCATGAAACCACGTAAATAACAACATTGAATACCTTGGTCTTCAACGGAGACAAGTTTATATTCTTTTCCGGAAGGTGTCTTATGCGCCTTACCCCATTCTTAGACCACGAACCGCCAAATTTAAGGTGGAATCTGTGTCTCCTGTT
>JAAYJI010000241.1 GCA_012523015.1 Candidatus Hydrogenedentota bacterium | reverse complement strand
GAACAGAATAGAGATCCAAGCAATGGTGCGTTCTTGCAGTGCGTTCAAGAGTAAGGGTTGTGCTTCTCGGCCCGTTGGCCGCATGGCAATCAAATCTTTACTTTCGGAAAGCCAAGCAAAAGAATTCAGCAAGAAGTTGAGGTGTCCGGGCACGATAAGGCTGCCGTTAGAAGCGAAGTCTGCATCGCCTACAATAAGGATCCGTCCGTCAGAACGGCCTTGGGGGTTGTCGCTTGGATTCACAGGAAGTACGGCGGCAACAGCGATGGGCACGGGTCCTTTCCGTTCGCCCTCATCCCATTTTGCCTGCCGTGTTTGCAGCAATTTTTCGATGTCCCTTTCCGCCCAATAATCCGGTGTGCTCCGCAGCAATTCCACGGCTGCCACCTGTTCCGGCATCGATTCTGTCAGAGAAACACTGCGCACTGATTGAAGCAAGAGACTTTGGTCAAAGCTTCGTGTCACGGGATGGCTAAGACTGAAGCAGCCTCTATAGGCGCCCACTTCCTCATCCAGCTTCTCGAAGGGCGCGTCATTCACAGTCAATTCCATTTACAACGGCGTATTCGAAGCGTCTGTGCAAAGGAGATCAGTACCGATAACAATGCCGAAGGTCTCTTCAAAAAAAGCAAAGATACGGTCGGCAACACCTTGTCCCGCTGTGGTTGCGCGCCAGGGTTCAATCAACACTAAGAGACGGCCGCCCCGTTGCATGAACAATTTCAGTTGCTCAATTTCGACGGGGTGAAAATCCATTAAAGGATTATTGATGACAATGATATCGGCATCCATGGGAATTTCGGGATCGCTGATTTTTATTGCCAAAGGTAAGGGGATATAGGATTCGCCGTGGAGCAGGTTGCCCAACATGCTGCCTCCTTGTTGCGGATCTTCATCCATGAGGCTGCGTTCTTGGTGTCCGGTCATAAAGTAGACCATGGACTCTTTTTCTCGGAGCACATTGATCAGGGAGTTGGTAAAGTCCCGCTCTTCCAAGCGGGGACTGCCGCCGCTCAAGGTGATGACACGCTGCCGGTCGCCGCTTTTTAAGACAATGGTTCCCTGCACGGAAATATGGGTGACCCTCATCGCTTCCAGATGGGCACGGTCTAGGGAGGGATCGAGGAGTTCCACCTTTAAAAGGGGCGTATAGCGCTGGCATTGCTCCAAAAAACGAAGGGTTTTATCGCGGGCAATGGCAACGAGTTCATCATCGATTAATTGGAAAAAGCAATAGACAGTCACTTCCGTGTTCATGGCTTGCAGCACCTGAATGGTCTGGGGCGCCAATGAGCGGCGGCCCTCACTGGTAAGATCCCAGGAAGCTTGCCACGAGGAAAGGAAGAGATAGAGCACAATACAGATGCCCAGGAAAATGGTGCTGCTGAAAAGGATGCCGATGCCGCCTGTGCTTCGGTCTTCCAAAAGGGAACGGCCCGGCAGACTCAAGAGGAGCAGGATCAGCCATCCCAAGCCTAAGACTAAAGCGGTGACAAGGGGTGCCAAAACCGGCACGGAAAAGAATTCTTGTGTCCATACCAGTAAATTCAGAGAGACGGCTAAGGCGATAAGTCCAAACCAGCCGAAGAAATTTCGCATTGCTTTCATACGGTCAGGACCTCCAATTCCTGCTCTCAAATACACGGAAACTTAAGAATAAAAAGAAGGCGCTGAAAAGAACATAATAGCCAATGTCTTTGGGGTAGACCACGCCCAGCGCCATTTCGCCTGCGTGTGTATCGACGGGTAATTCCAAGATCAGACCGCGGATCACGGCATAGAGCGCGCCGATGACACTGCGCAACAGTTCAGGCCAAGCTGATGGGGCCGGGTTGACAGCGGGCATATGTTCGCCCAGATTACCTGCCACATAGAATAGAAGACTGAGCCCGAAAGTGGTTGTGCCCGCCGTTATTTGGCTGCGCGTGATGGTGGAGATAAAGAGTCCCAGACTGACGAAGGCGGCGCCCATGAGAAAGACGGAGAGGAGCCCGAAAATCAGAATGGCTGGTTCCACATGGGCGAAGCGGCCCAGCAATGCCAAATGAACGCCCGTCACACAGAGCATGACAAGGAGCATGGCGAGTCCTGCGAGGTACTTGCCGAAAATAATGTCGCGATCGCGTAGGGGCCATGTCCATAAGAGTTCCATGGTGCCGCTCTTTTTTTCTTCCGCAATCATGCGCATCGTAATGAGCGGACTTAGAAACATGAAGAGCATGCCGCAAAAGACGAGGTAGGGGCTTAATAAAGTTTCGCCTAGATCGGGAACTGTGTTGTAGCCGTAATCGGTGGGCGAAATGGACATTTTCGCGTAGCTGATCAATGAAAGCGTAAAAGCGATACCGGATATAACGGCAAACATACCGGTCACAACATAGCCTACGGGCGTGAGGAAATAGCCGGTAAATTCTCTGCGGAAAACAGCGAGGATACGATTCATGAGCGCACCTCCCCAACAATGGAATCGGTACTGACTGCGGTCATAAAGGCTTCTTCAAGGCTGCGTTGACCCGAGGCAGTAAAGCGGTCCATACTTTCCTGCGCCACAATATGACCCCGATTAATAATGATGACGCGGTCGCAAACCATATTGACTTCAGGCAAGATATGGGTGCTTAACAGGACGGTATGCTCCTTGCCTAAGGCTTTGATTAGATTGCGGATTTCCACGATTTGTGCGGGATCCAAGCCTGCGGTGGGCTCATCCAAGATCAACACAGGCGGACTGCCCAACAAGGCCTGCGCCAGACCGACCCGCTGCCGGTAACCCTTCGACAAATTGCGTAACATGCGCCGGATCATAGGTTCCAGGCCACAATGGGCCATCACCCGTTCCACTTCTTCATTACGCTGTTTTTTTCGTAATCCTTTCACGGTGGCGGCAAAATTTAAAAAGCCGCGAACAGTCATATCATCGTAGAGGGGCACATGTTCAGGCATATACCCGATTTTACGTTTTACTTCCAAGGGATTTTCATGCACTTCAATACCGTCAATGTGGGCGGTTCCTTTTCCCGCAGGAAAAAAGCCTGTTAAAATACGCATTGCCGTACTCTTACCGGCGCCGTTAGGGCCTAAAAAACCGACCACTTCGTTTTTGCCTGCTGTAAAGGAGGCATTTTGAAGTGCGCCTACAAGGCCAAAATATTTGGTGAGTCCTTTTGCTTCTATCATGGTGTTCTTTCCGGAAAAAGCGCCGTTCCCTTATCGAAAATAACGCCTCGTGGATGGGTATTGCGCACTACACTGCTGCACGCCGCTAGCGGCGTATCCTCATATGCGGCCACGGCGGCACAGTCCACTGAAGGAGCGGTTACTGTGACACGGTATTATCTTCCATACAAGGCGAAGTTCTGGAAAAACATTGTAACGTAACCATTCAGCGAAGCCCAAATAAATTCGGAATACACGGCTTTAGTGGGCCTTTACTTTTCACGGAGAGAAGGGTTTATGGGCGGGTTGAGGGGCTCATCGCATAGAAGAGAAAGGCGGGGTGGGAAGGAGTGGGTTATTCTACGCTGGGTTTCGGCGACTCCTCCTCTTTGATACGATCAATAAGCTTCGACACAGAGTCTTCCTTCACTTTCGAGTGGTAGATACCGTCAACGACAACGATCGGCCCCATGTCGCACATCCCTTGGCAGTTGGTGGTTTCTAAAAAGACTTGACCGTCAGCAGAGGCAGAGCCCGCCTTAACCTTAAATTGTTCTTCCAGCTTCTTTAATACCAAAACGCTGCCATTGGCATGGCACGTTGATCCGGTGCAAACACAGACATGATGTCGTCCCCGGGGTTCCAGCGTGAAGGAGGGGTAATAGGAAGCGGCTTCATAGATATCTTCCATAGAGCGGCCGGTAAGTTCACCCACTTTACGGAGTACCGGTTCCGGGAGATAGCCGAAGCTGGTTTGAATTTCTTCCAATACGGCAACAAATCCATCGCAGGTGGAATAATGTCTGTCGAGGATCAGGCGAATTTCTCGTTCATCAAATTGCATGGCTGCCCCTATCCTATTTTTATGGTCTGCTTGTTTTCTGTCTGCGTCCGCTATCGGTGCTGCGGGCAAGGTCGTCGAATTGTGATTCCTGCATGAATGTAATGGAACAGGACTTCTGTTTATGAAACAAGAAAAAAGCCGGAGATATTCTTGAACAACTCAAATAGCGAAGAATTGGTCGCACAGAAAGTGAACCGGAACGTGTTGGAATCAAAAATGGATCGCAACGGCTGCTAACAAGTACTGTCTTTCGTTGCGCCACCTAAGAACACCTATCGCTCAGAAGATTTTGTTGATCGCCGTGTATATGATAAGGTAAATCGGATAGGCACACAGAGAAATGTTTCTCCTGTGAAAGAGCAACTGTATCAACGCGCCTCAACTCAACCGATAGGAGTATGATCCATGTATCGCTTCTTTATTTTTAGTCTCTTGTGTTTTGGGGCGCCCGGCGCGCTCTTCGCACAGATGGAGGCGGGCGGTGACCTGCAAGCACGCATTAACCTCGTCTTTCAACGCTTCCAAGAGCAGACAGAACCTTCCTTCTCTGACGACTTCATTCTCGCTGATGTAAAGTTGGACCCTCAGTATCCCCGGCGTTTTGATGAGTTCAGCGGCGATATATCCGGGCGATATGTGGGGGCTGTGGCGGAAATGGCGAAGGATCCCGACGAAATTGCGCGGCTGCACAGGCTGGTGTCGGCCCTTTTGCAGCACCAGCGGGAAGATGGTCGCTTCGGCGCGGCGTCTTTATCTTTCGACGCGGCACAGATAGGGCCGGCGCAAATGGCCTTACTGTGGGGCAACGGCCGGCTCCTGACGGGCCTGCTCGAATACCAGCGTCGTTTTCCCGATAAAGAAGAAGTCTTAGATGCCTCGTTGCGTTTGGGAGATTTCCTCTTACATGTTTTTCAAGATTGTTCGACGCCCGAAGTCCGTGAGCGGGTCAAGGGCAAGGCTGCCAATGGTTTCATTTGTTTCACCCAACTCAATGAAGGATTGGAACTGCTTGCCCGTGCTTCAGGTGATATGAAATATCGAGATGCAGCACGGCAGATGGAAAGCTTCTGGGAAGAACGGGGCGTGCAGCATACCCACGGCTATCTGACGACGCTGCGCGGTCATATGCTGATTTACGAAAGTACGAGAGAACAGGCGCTTTTAGACGCTGTGGAGACGCGCTTCAAAGATATGGTAGATGCAGGAGCGGTGAAGGTCAACGGCGGGCTGCTCGAGTTTTTCGACGATACGTACAACCGCGACGAAGGCTGCAGTGAGGCTGATTTCGTGCGCTTGTGCTTGCAGCTCTATCAGGCTACAGGCAAAGAGGATTATGGAGCGCGTGCAGAAAAATGTCTGTATAACAGCTTGTATGGCAGCCAATTCGAGACCGGCGATTTCGGGCACCGCTGCTTCGACGCTTACGGCTATGTACCTCATCCGGGGGCGGCACGGGCTTGGTGGTGCTGCACCATGCACGGACTGCGCGCCTTCCGCGACGTGTTAGATCACGTGGTGACTGTCGTGCCATCTGAGCCGAAAGAAGTGTCGGCACCGGAAGTACGTGTTCATCTGTTCAGCGAAGGCTTCTGGGGTAGCGATAATTTTAAATTTCACATGGAGCCTTTACACACATCAGAACTTGCTTATCGAATGGTTGTCTCTGCGACACCGGAAACACCCCTTACCGTGGGGATTCGCTTCCCTAGCTGGGCGCATTCCATGGCGTGTAAAGTTGTTGCTGGGGAAGCATCGATGCAGGACACGAAAAAGGATATTGTTCGGGAGCAGTCGGGCGAAAAAGAAAGCGCTGAAGATGGATGGTATTATACGACGCAACGGATCTGGAAAGCGGGTGATACGATGGAAATACGCTTGCTCTGCAACCTCCGTTTTGTCGCACGCGATAACAGCGCGATCCGTATCAAGGACTTGGGCGAAGATGCCATTCAAGAAGCGGCGATTTTTTACGGCCCTTGGCTTTTGGGAGTCAACGCCCACACCAACCCCATGTTCCATGGGGAGCCCTATGGAGACAATGTATTGCTCATCTCTGAGAGAGAGGCATTGAAGCCGGCGGTCTTTTACGAGGCGGAAGCCGATCCATTAGCCAACGGTCCCAAGCTCAAGCTGCCCTATGAGCATGGCGGCTTTCCCGGAACCTACTCGGTTATTTTAGAAGGGGTAGGCGAACAGGCAACGCATCCACAAACGACGGTCAGCTATTGGCATCGTATAAAACGCCTCGTCGAGTGATCGAGATAGCGCAAATCTGTACGCCTTTCCTTTTAGCGGACAAGGAAAAATAGAATGGATGTTTATTTTGCGTCGTTGGGATTGTGCTCACGCCATTGGTCGACGCAAGAGACAAAGCGTTTAGGCTCATCGGTTGCATACCAGCGGATACCGACATCGAGTAAGCTTGCTTATCTTGTGCAATCCAATTCAAAAGGCAGCACTTCAAGATCTATGTTGGCTTCATTTGCGATTTCGAGGGCCTCCTTCAAGAAAGCTTCTTCCATCAAGTAGCTGATGCCTTCGTCTTTTTCCGGAGCGGCATGCAAATGAAGTTGATCCTGATCCAATCCTTTGAACCCGTCTTCGTGGGCTTTACGGAATTTCTTGTGGATATCGGGAACTTTCACGCCGATCCAGAGCATGGTACGCAGTCCGGGAACGGCTTCATGCATGGTTTG
>JAAYJI010000240.1 GCA_012523015.1 Candidatus Hydrogenedentota bacterium | reverse complement strand
GCGCCACAACACAGGGCAATGACAAAGGCCACGATGAATCGTCTGTTTAACGTTTTAAATATGATCATTATTCAACTCCTTAATCTGATTGAACAGGGTACGAGATTTTTCAGGGCGTTTCAAGAAAAAAAACACACGGTGTCGCGTACACCACCTTCCATGGTTTAATTCGCCCCGCATACTTCGGTATCCTTTGCATCAGGATACGATAATAAAACAAGAAAAATAAAGCTTCACTCAAAATAAGGAGATTGAATTTGAAAGGATACGTGCTTAGTCTGCTTCTCATGGGATGTCTGGCGCTCAGCAGTTTCGGTGAAGGTTCGCCGCAATTTCGGGGACCGCAACGAGATGGGCGCTTTGAAGAAACAGGATTATTAAAAGCATGGCCCGACGAAGGGCCGCCAAAACTGTGGGTGACAACAGGATTGGGAAATGGCTATTCATCACCATCTATTGTAGACGGGAAACTCTATGTGCCGGGCATGGTGGACGATGAAAACTCCGCGATCTTCGTGTTGAATGAAGATGGGGTAATCGAACGCACCATTCCTACAGGTCCGGAAACAGAAGATACTCAGGCGCCCGGCCCCCGTTCTACGCCCACCATTGACGGCGATTATCTCTACATGCTCTCCGGTTTGGGGGAACTCTTCTGCCTTCATATTCCGAGCGGAGAAAAACGGTGGAGCGTCAACATTCTTGAACGCTTTCAAGGCCCAAACATCATGTACACCTTGGCGGAATCACTCTTGATTGACGGCGAGCGGCTAATCTGCACGCCCGGCGGTACTGATGCCGCAGTTGCCGCCCTCGATAAACATACCGGCGAAACCTTGTGGTCGACAAAGGGCTTCAGCGATGAAGCGTCCTATTGTGCGCCCGTTATTTACACCCACAACGGCCGGCGGCTTCTATTCACAGAAACGGCTAATTTTCTCGCCTGTATGGATGCGGAAGATGGGCGGCTCTTATGGAAAATCGAACATCTCACCCGAGACGGGATTCATGCGGTAAGCCCCATGTATCTCGACGGACTGCTCTTTTATACGGGTGGATATGAATCCGAGAACGGCGCCATACGCCTTTCCGAAGACGGCAGTTCGTATGAAAAAGTGTGGCAAACCGATGCCCTTGATTGCCAACATCATGGACTGGTGCTGGATCAAGGCTATCTCTACGGAACCAGCCACATGCAGGGTAACCGTCTCGTTTGTCTTGATATGAAAAGCGGCGAAGTCATGTGGACCGCGCCTGAAGTGCGCCAAGGCGTAGTTATTTATGCTGATGGCATGCTCTACATTTATGAAGGATCATCGCGCGCCTTCGTCCATCTGGTGAAAGCGGATAGCAAAGCGTTTCAACATGGCGGCAAATTTCGGGTCACCGACGGAGATGGCCGGCATTGGGCGCATCCCGCCATTGTAAAGGGTGTTTTATATATTCGCCATGGCGACGCACTCATCGCCTATGACGTGAAAGATCACTCTTAATCACGCAAGACCTATAGGCTGTAAACTATAACCGGGATTAACACATCTCCCAAATAGATGCCTGGCCCATGCCGCCGCCGACACATAAGGTAGCAAGCCCCAAGCTGTTGCCGCGCCGTTTCATCTCATGCAGCAAGGACACAATAATCCGCGCACCCGTGCATCCTACGGGATGACCCAAAGCAATACCCGAACCGTTGACGTTGGTAATATCTCGGTTCAGCTTGAGCAACTTTTCACAAGCAAGGTATTGGGCGGCAAAAGCTTCATTCAGCTCAATCAGATCAATGTCATCTAATTTGAGTTCTGTGCGCAGCAAGGCTTGTTGGGTAGCAGGCACGGGCCCATAGCCCATTAATTCCGGTTCTACCGCAGCCGTTCCGTAGCCTTTGAGGCGAGCAATAGGCGTGACGCCCAGTGATTCTGCTTTCTCTTCCGCGACAAGAACCAGTGCCGCAGCAGCGTCATTGATGGCCGAAGCATTGCCCGCCGTCACCGTACCATCAGGCTTGAAGCTGGGTCTCAGTTTGACCAATTGATCCATAGTCATACCGAGTCGAACGTGCTCATCACGGTCAAAAACCAGAGGATCACCTTTTCGCTGAGGAATCTCAACAGGCATAATTTCCTCTTTGAATTTACCTGCATTGGTTGCCGCTTCCGCGTTATTGTGGGAACGCATGGCAATTTCATCCTGTTCCTCTCGGGAAATAGCGTACTTTTCCGCCAGGTTTTCTGCAGTGAGTCCCATGATCAATCCGCAATAGGGATCGGTCAAGCCGTCCCAGATACCATCAGACATAACGCCGTGCTGCAACCGTTTCCCCCAGCGTGCATCCTTCATAACATAAGGGACACGGCTCATGACTTCCACGCCGCCGGCAACGACCACATCCATATCGCCCAACATAATTTGTTGCGCTCCATAGATGACAGACTGCATGCCGGAAGCGCAATTACGGTGAATCGTCAAACCGGGCACAGCTATGGGCAAGCCTGCCTTCAATGCTGCGAGACGTCCTGAAGGCGACTCATCCATGCGCTGCATGCATTGTCCAATAATAACATCGCCTACAAATTCGGGCGGCACGCCCGAACGCTCCACTGCCTCGCGCACCACCATTCCCATCAAATCGATAGAAGGGACGTCTTTGAGTGTGCCTCCGAAAGTTCCTATAGCCGTACGTACCGCCGATGCAACTACTACATTTCTCATAGCTTCTCTCCCGTTAAAGTGTTTGTACACCGCTACAATTCATGTTGAAGTCCTCTTTTAGAACTTAACCCGCTTACGAAAAATAGTATCATTACTCTTTTTGATAATCAAACAAAGCAATCATTTTTAAGGCGTCTGCGCCGCAGTGGTATAGCAATACCCGCAAGCACGCCCTTGCGTTAACACAATGACGCCGTACTTTCTTTCCCGTCACGCCTATCATCCGCAAATAAAAACAGGCTCCCTGCCGCTCTTAGACGTGATTAAATACCCAACTCCACTTTTTTGCGTTCTAATTCCAATAAGCGATCGCGGTACTTTGCCGCTTGCTCAAATTCTAAGAGTTCTGCAGCTTCCTTCATCTTTTTTCGCAAGTCAACAATGGTCTTATTAAAGTCTTGATCCGACATATACACTTCGGGAGTTTCCGCAACCTTCGCCAAAGTCACATAGTCGCGTTCGCACAGCGTACCGAGCAGATCGGGCACTGCCTTTTGAATGGATCGCGCTGTAATACCATGCTTTTTATTGTAGGCTAATTGTTTTTCGCGGCGTCGATTCGTTTCATCGATTGCCCGCCTCATGGCGCCGGTGATCTTGTCTGCATACATAATGACACGGCCATGGAGATGGCGGGCGGCTCGTCCGCAAGTCTGGATCAAACTGGTCTCCGATCTCAGATACCCTTCCTTGTCGGCATCTAAAATGGCGACGAGGGAAACCTCCGGCAAATCCAAGCCTTCACGCAAAAGGTTGATACCAATGAGCACGTCGTAGACTCCTTGCCTCAATTGACGTATCAGTTCTATGCGCTCAAGGGTCTCCACATCGGCGTGCATATACCGTACCTGCAATCCTAAATCGGTGTAATAGGCGGTCAAATCTTCTGCCATGCGTTTGGTTAACGTTGTGATAAGCGTTCTTTCGCCGAGCTCGGCTCGTTCGCGTGCTTCGTGGAGCAGGTCATCTACTTGGTTGGCAACGGGGCGTATGTCCACTTCCGGATCTACCAAGCCTGTGGGTCTGACCACTTGCTCAACGATAACGCCCTCACTCTTTTTCAACTCCCATTCCGCCGGTGTGGCACTGATATAAATAACTTGGTTCAACCGCTCTTCGAATTCTTGAAACATGAGAGGTCGATTGTCACGGGCACAAGGCAATCGAAATCCGTATTCCACCAATTTATCTTTTCTGGATCGATCGCCGCGAAACATAGCGCCAACCTGAGGAATGGACATGTGGCTCTCATCGACGACAAGCAGAAAGTCTTTGGGGAAATAGGTGAGCAATGTATGAGGCGGATCGCCGGGCTGACGGCCATCGAGATGGCGCGAATAATTTTCGATGCCGCTGCAATAGCCCAATTCCTCCATCATTTCCAAATCATAATTAGTGCGCTGCTCCAACCGTTGCGCATACAATTCGAGATTTTCAGCACGCAACTCTCCCAGACGAGTGAGCAATTCCAAACGAATCGCCTTCAAGGCGCGCTGCATGGTTCCTGCCTCAGCAACATAATGAGATCCGGGAAAAATATCGACGCGGTTCGTCTTTCGGATCGTAACGCCACGGAGCGGATCGATCTCGGAGAGTTGATCTACCTCATCACCAAAGTATTCAATCCGTATTGCCCGATCCCCTTCATAGGCGGGAAAAACATCGACAATATCGCCGCGAACGCGGAAAGTGCCGCGGTGAAAGTCTATATCGTTGCGCGTATATTGCATAGCGATCAGGCTATCGAGCAGCGCTTCCCTCGGGAAAACTTTGCCCCTTTCAAGCGTCACGCGAAGGGACAAATACGCTTGGGGCGAACCGATACCGTAGATGCAGGAAACACTGGCGACAACGATGCAATCACGGCGTGTCAACACAGCCCGTGTTGCGGCATGCCGCATCTTATCAATCTCCTCATTGATGGAAGAATCTTTTTCGATATAGGTATCGGTAGTCGGAATGTAGGCCTCAGGCTGGTAATAATCGTAATAGCTGACGAAATATTCAACGGCATTGTGAGGGAAAAGGGCTTTGAATTCACCATAGAGCTGGGCCGCCAAAATCTTATTATGGGCGAGCACCAAGGTGGGACGGTTCACCCGTGCGATGACATTGGCAATGGTAAATGTTTTGCCGGAACCGGTCACCCCAAGCAAGACTTGATGGGGCAGCCCCTCACAAACACCACGTGTTAAAGAATCGATTGCTTCGGGTTGGTCGCCGGCCGGCTCAAACTCAGAGACCAAGGAGAACAGGAGGGGTTCATCCGGTTTCTTTAAGTTCTTTTGCTCGGTTTTTTTTGGCATTTTTAGGGATCTTTCGGTCGCAAGGATCTTGTACGCCGAGATGGATACTATTGAAAACACCGGGCACAGCGAGTACTGCTTGGGCGGCCTTCTCAATGTTCTCCTCGTTGGTTGCTTCGAACTGGAAATCAAAGTAATTATTTTCGTTTTCACCGGGACCAAAGTGGGCGTTTAAAATGTCGATATTTAAGGGGCGCAAGGCATTGGTAATATCGGCAAGCAAGTTGGGGCGGTTCCGTGTGATCAGTCTGATTTTCGCCAACATGTGGCTTTCGCCGTCCCAACAGGCATGAACAACGCGCGTATGATCTCTTGCAGAGCGTGCAAAACTCTTACATTCTACGCGGTGAATGGAAATCCCCGGCGTTCGGGTCACATACCCTATAATGGCGTGGCCGGGCATAGGGTTACAACATTTTGCAAACTGAACCAACATCCCCTTGAGCCCTTCGACACGAATCAACTTCTGTCTTGACGCTTCATCCACCTCACGAACTACTTCCGCCGTCGGCATGGTTCGCCGGGAACCGCGCACATGTCTCGTGCGAACGCCTACCTTTTGTTCTTCGGCGGGAGCCATCTCTCCGAGTTCACGCAAACGTTGGCGGATACGGGTTCGTGCTCTGCCGGTGACGACTACATCAATCCAATCCAAATGGGGCTCTTGGTTTTTAGAGGTGAGTATTTCTACGGAATCGCCCATTTGCAAATTGTATCGAAGGGAAACCATTTTGCCGTTTACCCGCGCGCCAATACAATGATGCCCAATATAGGAGTGCACAAGATAGGCAAAATCCAAGGGCGTTGCACCTTGGGGCAATTCCTTGACCTCTCCTCGGGGCGTGAACACATAAATGTTCGCAGAAGAGAAGTCCATGCGCATGCTGTCCATCAAGTTTTCATGGCTGCCCACGTCTTTAAGCCACTCATACATTTTTTGCAGCCACGCCAACTGTGAACCAAGCTTATCTTGCTGGCGCGAATCCCCTTCTTTATAGCGCCAATGGGCTGCCACGCCCTCCCTAGCGATATAGTCCATATTTTCAGATCGTATTTGTACTTCCATGGGGAAACCATTTTCACGCATAACCGTGGTATGGATTGCCTGGTACATATTTAATTTGGGCATGGCAATATAGTCTTTCAGCCTACCCGGTATGGGAGTCCACACCCCATGAACGACGCCCAATGCGTTATAACAACCTGCCTCAGTCTGCGTGATAATACGAATGGCCAGCACATCCATGACCTGCGAAAAATCTTTGCCTTGATGGGTCATTTTTTCATAAATGCTGTAAAGGTGCTTGGGCCGTCCGATGACCCGCGCCGCCACCTCTGACTCTTTCAAACGAGGTTCCAGATAGGCAATGGTGTTTTCCAAAAATTCTTCGCGATCATTGCGTTTCATGGCGACAAGTTTCGAAATTTTTCGGTATATCTCCGGCATGAGCACGCGAAAGGAATGATCTTCCAATTCCCATTTCCAACGGGAGATCCCCAACCGATTCGCTAAAGGCGCGTAAATATCTAAAGTCTCCCGGGCGATGCGTTTTTGATCTTCTATTTTGAGGTGGCTCAAAGTGCGCATGTTATGCAGCCGATCCGCCAACTTGATCATGATCACGCGCAAATCTTTGGCAGTGGCAACAAGCATCTTCCGGATATTTTGCGCCTGCTGTTCCTCCCGTTCCTTATCATCATTGAGAAAGCGCAGCCCGCTGATTTTGGTGACCCCCTCAACGATCCACGCGATTTCATCGCCGAACTCTTGGAGAATAATCGGAATCTTATGAATGGTGTCTTCCACCACGTCGTGTAGCAAGGCAGCCGCACAGGTTACAGGATCCAATCCCAGTTCGGCAAGAATGGTCGCAACCCCAAGGCTGTGACTGATATAAGGCTCACCTGAGGCACGAAGCTGATCTTGGTGGGCTTCATTGGCAACACGGAAGGCATGACGCACCAGACCCAGATCTTCGGGGTCGTAGTGCTTCTTTAGTTCTCTCATTAATGTAACGAGTGTCTGACTCATGCCTATACCTGTAATCAAAAAACAACATCTTTCCAATATATGGGAAACAGTCAAGTCTCTTAAACTATGCCTGCACTCCTAAGTCCTATGACAATTCAAAGGCACCACTTCATCTCGCGAAACTGCACGGCGTCTAAGTTACCCTACAGAGACCGTGACAAGCAGTGAAATCATGTATTTCCAGGGCGGTCGTCTCGTTGTCAATGCCGGCTCATCCCATTCAATTGTCCGTTGCTATTATTATGGTAAAGAGACTTTGGTTACTCAATCAACTTTTTTTATGTTCATCGTTCTCTTTAAGTTTAACATTTATAGCCACTTTTTAGGCAGATTGGGCTGTAACCGGTATCTTTTGTTGCGCGGGACAGCCCTCGCAAGCCTGTCGAAAAGGAAGGAAGATTGCAAGGTATCCTAGATAAAGCATACAATTGCATGAGATTTCTTTTTCCAATAAACAATAAGGGAGATATAACTATGGCAAGTTCAAAGAAAGTGTATCTGTTATCAAATGGCGATCTGCGTCAGCCAGCCTGTCTAAATGGCTGGCCGCTCCAAGAAAAAACGCTGAAGCAAGTGAAAAGCGCGGCTAAGAAACTGGGCTTTGATACAGTCGTGCTTCCCAAGTTTGATTCCAAACGCAAGCATGGATTTTTGAGCCGTCAATGTGAAGGTACGGCTGTCTTCTCAGAAATAGATCCGGAAGCGCCCGTTATCATATTGCTCAATATCTGGTCCTATTCACACCATGTATCCGGTCCGCTCCAAACCCATCGCGGTCCCATTTTGCTCTTGGCTAATTTTGACGGCACCTTCCCCGGGTTGGTGGCGCTGCTCAACCATTCCGCCACCTTAGACCGGCTCAACGTGAAACATGCGCGGCTCTGGAGCGAAGGCTTCATTGATGATCCTTTCTTTATGAAAAACTTCGATAAATGGCTGAAGACAGGAAAGCTCAGTCATTCCATGGCGCATCTTACCGATGGCGCGAAATGCACTCTGTCGGCGGAAGCGGAAAAAATCGGCAAGACTTTGGCGGAAAGTATCCGGCGTGAACGCCGTATTATGGGTCAATTCGATCCCGGCTGCATGGGCATGCTGAATACAGTCATGGACCCTGCCAAGCTGGGCGCTTTGGGAATGCCTATTGAATATTTGAACCAAAGCGATCTGGTGGCGGAAATGGCGCTTGTCAGTGATGAAGAAGCCCAAAAGCAACTGGATTATCTGATCCGTAAAGGCGTGAACTTCAGTTGGGGCACCAATAAATTTACGGAATTGGTTTATGACCAAGTACTCAGCCAAATGAAAATGTATGTGGCGGCATGTCGTTTTGTGGCGCGCTATGGACTGAGCGCCATCGGTATCCCCTACCAGTATGGCTTAGTCCGCTGTGTGCCCGCCTCCGACCTTGTGGAAGGAATGCTCAATAATACAGACCGGCCGGCAATCAAAGATCCGGAGAGCAAACAGACCGTCATGCCCGGTCAACCGATCCCCCATTTCAATGAAGGTGATATCGGCGCCGGTATTCCCCAGTTGTTGATGAAAGAAATTTACACGATGAAAAACATGCCTGCAGAAACGACACTGCATGACGTGCGCTGGGGCGGTGAATATGACGGTAAATTTGTGTGGGTCTTCATGATTTCCGGCGGCGCACCGCCTGCCCATTTCGGCGGATGGAAGAAGACCTTTGTGAATAGACAACCTTCCGGTTATTTCCCCTTAGGCGGCGGCACCTGCTCCGGCGTGTGCAAGCCCGGCGTCTTTACGTGGGCGCGTTTCTATGAAGCCTACAATGAGGTGGGTATGGATTGCGGTACCGGTGAAATGGTCGAACTTCCGGACGAAGAAGTACAAAAACGCCTGCAAGCCACCGATCCTCAGTGGCCCATTGCCAACGCCTACATTCCCGGCTACGGTCGTAATGAACTGATGGCGTCGCATATGTCCAACCATATTGTGGTCGGCTATGGTGATATCTTAGAAGAACTGCTTGCCCTGTGTAAGCATCTGGGTATCAAAACGCGGGTCGGCGGTGATGCGGGTAAAGCGTTGAAGAAGAAATAAGCGCCCCCCACGTTTCATGCCCACAGTGTACCGGCATCTCGGATCTCCCGGGTGCCGGTACTTTTTTATACACCCTACTACTTTCAATAGTTTTACGGGATGATTTCGTTTTGCAGCATTTGGTCTAAACTTTGGGCGCGCCGAATCAATGTGAATTCACCGTTCTCCCGCACCAGCACTTCCGGTGCTTCCGGGAAACTGTTGTAGTTCTTCGCCGCCATGCCGGCGCAGTAGGCGCCTGCTGCCCCGATTTCAACGAGATCACCAAGGCCGGCCGTTTTTAAGCGCCGTGTCTTCAAGCCTTCCGGATTACCCGGCTCAGGAGAAAGGATGTCGCCGCTCTCACAGCAGTGCCCCACGACCAAATAGTCGTCTTCACCTGTACTTTTCGATTGCTGTGGCAATAGCGCGATGGGATGTTGAGCGCCGTAGAGGGAAGGGCGCAGAATTTCGGTCATACCACCGTCGATCTTGATAAATTGGTATCCTTCCGCTCCGGTACTGACCACGTCGGTTACGGAGGTAAGCAAAACGCCGGCATTGGCAGTCAGGAAGGCACCGGGCTCAATTTCTAAAGCTAATTTTCTGCCATGGTCTGCGGCAAAAGCTTCAAATTCGGGGATAAGCTTCGTTCCGATCTGCTCAAGATCAGCGCCCTCTTCATCATCCATGCGGGCGGCTTTGAATCCGCCGCCCAGATTCAGGCGCTGTACGTCGGGAAATTGGGCGGCATTATCAAGAGACAGGCGGGCACAACGAAGCCATACTTCCGGATCTGCTCCGGAACCGATATGCGTGTGCATGGCCGTAATAGACAGTCCATACTTTTTCGCAATCTCTTTTATACGATCGATGTAGCCGTGCCAAATGCCGAAACTGGAAGAATGTCCGCCTACATTCGTGCGATTGCTGTGCCCTGAACCCAAGCCGGGATTGATTCGTATTCCCGTATCACGGCCGGGGAAGAGTTGTCCCCAAATTTCCAACTGTCTTAAGGAACAGGCATTAAAGAGGCAGCCTTGTTCCACCAGTTCTTTCAGGTTGGAGGGCAGCTGTTGCGCTGTAATCTGTATTTTAGAAGGATCAATTCCGGCGCGGAGAGCGCGTTCCGCCTCAAATCCGCTGCTTGGATCGAGATGCAAGCCGGCATCGTTGAAAATACGCAGCACAGCCGCAGTGGGCAAGGATTTCATAGCAAATCTGGCGGTCAAGCCGTAGGCATTGGGAAAAGCAAGCACTTGTGCAGCCTGCTTCTTTAAATACGCCTCACTATAGACATAAACGGGGGTACCGAAATTTTCACGGATTGACAGGGCTTGTTCTGACGATAATGAAAAACGAAGCGACATAGACGACCTCCTCAGGACTATCAGGAATTCACGCTGTCAGTGCCAGACAGCGTTGTGGAATTATGGGTGAAAGACACGGCTTTCCGTTAACTTGCTGCAAAATGCGCACGGCGGCAGATCAGCGATCATTTCGTTTGCA
Organism: Candidatus Hydrogenedentota bacterium; assembly: GCA_012523015.1. Lineage (NCBI taxonomy): Bacteria > Pseudomonadati > Candidatus Hydrogenedentota > Candidatus Hydrogenedentota bacterium. The sequence goes on along the minus strand of JAAYJI010000240.1, from coordinate 1,236 downwards.
CTGTATCGCTGTCTTCCGACGCATCATGGTCTTTACCGCGCCCTAAAGAACGGATACGATCCCAGTAGGCGAAGACGATCCACAGCATGAAAGGTAAAGTTAGGAAAAACAATATAATGGCGCTGGGTATTTCACTGACTTTTAATAAGTCATCTTGGAAACGAAGGGCAACAATAATAAACAGCATATGGAACAGACAAAGTATGCCGACGCCTTGAAGCAAAATACGGATTCGACGCAGCCATCCAAGACCTGCAGTCGCCAGAATCAAAGCGGCATACGGGGGTACATTCGTCGCCAACAAGGCGATGTGCATACTTCGTTCATGACCGGCAATGGTGTAGATAAGTTGTGTTCCTGTGCGCATCAACCCCGATGCCTCGACACGGCCCGCCTCAATCGCCATGCCGAAGAGATAGCGCAGCGGTATGCCTGTCGCTTGGAGCAGCACATAACCATAATAGGGAAGCAGCCACCACCAGAGCATCACCAATGCGATAACGGCGACCAAAAATTTCAGGCAAAAAGCGGGCAATCCCCAAGCTTGTGAGCGCCCTGCAGGGCGTTCTCGGTTTACGATATATTCCGCCCAAAGAAGCCAGACCACCACAACGAAAATAATATAAATGGCCTGCCATACATATTCATGGGCAAAATTGAACCATTGCCGTTTCGTATCTAAAGCGCCGATAATGGCTAAGATGGTCAGGCGAAAGATATTCACGCCATACATGGCAGGCAGCCCAACGACAAGCCCGATCAATCGTTTTCGCCACAGCGTGGGAAATGCGAGGACGGCGGCTAAAAAAATTGCCATAATTTCAATGGCGCCGCACTCGGGAACGAGAATAAAGGGAAAGATCAACGAGCTGTCTTTACGCTTACCGTCACCTTGAGCGCGCAAGGTCTGCAGCTCAGTGCGAAGCGTCGTGATTTCCTGACGCAGCTTAGTTTCTTCTTCCTTCTTTTTATCGAGATCTTGATCAGGGTCTGCCAATAAGGCGTTGATCTCGCCCTGTAAACTATCGATTTGGGTACCGATCCCTTCGCGCAACACGAAATAAACACGGGGACCGTTCACCCGTTTCTTGTCTGATCTCCGCGATTCAATAGCACGATAAGACCATCGTTCCCAAGGAGTTAAAGGCTCTGGAGAAGCCGCTTTCAGTTCTTCTTCCGTTGGTGTGTGCCGCCCCTCTTCCCAAGCGCTCATAGAGGCTCGCATTTTTTTCGGTT
>JAAYJI010000239.1 GCA_012523015.1 Candidatus Hydrogenedentota bacterium | reverse complement strand
GATCAATTGAATCACGCCTACGCAGATCGGGTCATTGCTTGGATTGAAGGGAGCGGTAGCGAAAAGCCTCGTAAGCCGAAAAAACGGTCTGTACGCGCTGTTGAACGCGTGCTTGGAAAACACATGAAAATTTACTTGGATGAGCCTCCGGTGGTAAAAGAACAGTTGGAGACTATGGCGAGCGTCTTTCAAGAACACATTTCTTTTGAAACATATTTTAAAGAGGGAAGAAAGAGCAGGAATGACAGGATTTAAAGCAGTAGAAGTAAACGAGCATCTTCAAGACTATATTGATAATTACAAAACCTTGATCCGCGAAAACGAAAAACGTCTTTTAGTTATAGGGTCGCAATTTGATCAAGAGTTACGCGCCTTTCAGCAACGTGAATTTTTGACCATCGCTTTCATCGGAGAATACAGTGCCGGTAAATCGTCCATGGTCGCGGCGCTGACGAATCGACGTGACATCAAAATTTGCCCTGATATTACAACAGAGACGACGACGGCCTATGACTGGAACGGCATAAAACTAATTGACACACCCGGCCTTTTTACAGACCGACAAGACCATGATCAGATTACCTATGAGGCGATCCGACAAGCGGACCTGCTTGTCTTTTGTCTGACCCATTCGCTTTTTGATGATGTGACTGTTGAAAACTTTAAGAAGCTTGCCTTCGAAGAGAAATATGCCTCTAAAATGATGCTTGTTGTCAATAAAATGTCTTCTGAAGCAGGCGACGACGAGGTCAAAATTCAACATTATAAAAAAAGCTTGCAGGATGCTTTGGGCGAACATTCTTTGGATCAGTTTCCTGTGTGTTTTGTTGATGCCCGTGATTATCTTGACGGTATTGATGAAGACGACGAGGAATTTAAAGAAGCGAGCAGATTCTCCACGTTTATTGACGCCTTAAATGAATTCGTCTATTCAAAAGGGATGCTTGCGAAATTGGACACGCCTATTAGGATCACCATCAATAGTTTGCATGAGGCGTCTTCCGCACTTTCCCGAACGACCGAAGAAGACAATGCCTTTTTGGAATTGCTCAATAAGTTGTCCCGTGGTGTTGCGCGTGAACGTCAGCGGCTGCAGCGCAAAGTAAAAGAAATCTCTGCAGATCTCTCTTTGTCCGTAACCAAAACAGGGATGATGCTTTCCTTGTTGGTCGGTTCTGATGCAGAGATTAAAAGCGAATCGAAGATCGCTGATGCGCAAGTGGCGAAAGAGATTGAGGCGGCTTGCGCGACCCTTGAAAGTGTCGTCCATGAGGCGCAACAGACGCTTCAAAACGAAATTCAAAACACCCTATCGGGGGAACTGATGTTCTTGTTTTGCGCTAAACTCCAAACCGACGAGTTCAATATTGAAAACTTCACCGAGAATAAGGGGGGAAATCGTTTCACCGGTCAATTAAAGATCCTTGGAAAGATAGGCAACTTAGTGGGCGTGAAAGTAGGGCGTATGGCTACGGGTACCACGAGAGCCACCCAAGGGCTCATTGCTGCCCGTGGAGCGAGCGGCAGTATCCTGCATCAAGGCTTAACCTCGTCGACGCGGTTCATTGGCTTTTCGGTGCGCCCCATGCACGCAGCCAATATTGTGAAGACTATTGGAAGGATGGGCGCGGTCTTGGCGATCCTCGGCGTTGCCGTAGAGGTGGGCGGCGCGCTGCAAGAAGTCAAAAATGAACGGAAACTGGCTGAGGCGCGAAAGTATGTGAACAGTGAATTCACGAAGCGGGCGGAAGCGCTGGAGAAACAATTCAGTGATCATCTGAAGGAAGTGGAGACGGCACTTTACGATGTTGTGGATAAGGATATCGCGCAAGCGCGGGAAGACGAAGAAAACGCTATTGCCGCATCGAACGAACAAGTGGCGGCAGCTGTAAAAATAAGGCAATCCTTGGAGTTGTTCATGGAAAGCCTACACAACCCCTTGCCTGAGTGATGCCGCTGTGACCGTGGCGGAATTTTCGCTTTGCTCAGAATGAGCGCTGCGCGTGGGTTATGGCGAAGCAATACAAATGAGCTGTGTGGCGGTACGTGCGTAAAGTCGGTTGTCCATATAGGCGGGCGTGGCGGCAGTATCTTCATCAAATGAGAGTGAGGCGATTTCTTCGTACTCATTCGCATTTTTAAAGATGAGTACAGTGCCCAGGTGGTCGATAGCATAAATACGTTCGCCGACGAGCACAGCAGAGGCGAAGAAGGCTTCGTCATGTTCGTGTACCCAGACGACTTCACCATCCTTGGGATCCAGACAGATAATTTCTCCCCGTGAGGTGAGCAAGTAAAAGAAGGCGTCCGTGGCAAGGGGGCTCGAAATATCAGGCAGTGAATCATAAAACTGCCAGACAATTTCAGGCTCGTCCGTTGTCGGATCGGCGGGGGGACGGATGGCGCTGCTGTCTGCATAATCATTGGCGGTGAAGTACATGCCTGCGCCGAAACCGGGACTGGGACCGATCTCACCGGCGAGACAATCAACCTGCCATAGTAAAGCGCCTGATTGCGGCGCGTATACATCCAGATATTTGGTGGAAACCACGGCGAGCTGCATGCCTTGTTCTGCGTTCACAAGAATCGGTGACGCCCACGAGATATCTTTACGTTCTTCTTTCCATGCTTCTTTGCCCGTATCCAAGTGGAAAGCGTATAAGGAACCGTTTTTGCGCTGATCATATTGCACGATGAGCAGATTGTCGTGAATGATGAGGGAGGAGCTGTGTCCGTAATGATTATCGGGCATGCCCAGAAATTTGTCCCAACGTATTTTGCCGTCTTTATTGATGCACGCGAGATGACCTGTTGCGAAGATGGCACAGACTACATCGCCTTGGGTTGCTACTGAAGGGGCGGCGAAGCCGGTGTCGTCATTGACCTTTGGCAATTCCAAGGGGGCGTTAGGCGGCGGGCCCACGGGCACGCGCCACAGCAATTCCCCCGTATCGGTATGGAAACAGAATACCTCTCGGTTCTTGTCGTCGGCGCCGCTCAGATAAATATGATCGTCCCATACAACCGGTGAATTGAAACCGCTTAGCGGCACTTCCGCTTTCCACAAGACATTGGTGTTGGCGTTTATATCCCATTGCGTGGGGGCGGTGGTATAAAAGGCTTGGGCGATGCCGCCGGGTCCTCGGAAATTGGGCCATTGTTTTTGCACTTGTTCCCAATCGGGGTTGGTCAGCGCCGCTCCTTCCGATAGGTCGTCCTGGCTATGAGAATCAGTGCCGCTTGCCATGGTGTCGCGAGGTTCTGGAAAATCCAGCCGTGTGAATGCGGCGGCGAAGAGGGCCGCCACCAGCCAAAGACCGCCCATGAATACGATGAGTTCGCGGGAGCGCTCTTTATCGTGCCAATATTTTTGTAGGGGCCGCTTCAGATCGGGTTCGGGTACGGCTTCATTAAAATAGGCTGCCAATCGGAGGGCTCCGATAAAGATCACGGCAGAAATGAGTGCGAGTAATCCGCCTGTGCGCAACATACGCTGGGACTTGAAGACGGCTCCCCGTGCGAGCAAATCCAGTTGACGTATGGTTTCGATGGTTTCATCTGCCGCTTCCGTTCCGGTGGAAAGCCGTTCGCGCAATTCGATTAATTCGGGAAGGTTCATGGGATCGTTGAGACGGATCAACCAAGCGTTGAGGAGCAGTAGTCCGCATAAAATAAAACAAAAGAGTCCGGCTGCAATCGCCACAGCGGCGCACGTGCGCATGATGAATTCGTTCTTTTTAAAGGGGGATGGTTTTTGCCGGAGCATTCTCTTTCTCCACAGGACAATATTTAAAACACCGGGCACAACTGAGGCAGGCGTGCTTGTCCGGCACATAATCATTTTCATGCCGTAGTCTGGACAGGCGATAGAGGCGTACACACAGGACGAGTCCGAGAAAGGCGCCCAAGCCTGCGCTCAACGGTTTAAATTGCCGCCGGATCGACCATGCCTCAGCGTACAATTCATCGATTGTTTCTCCGCCGTCGCGAAAGGCGTCGCTGGCGATGGTAGTACCTTCCACGCGTCCGGCCTCTTCCGCTGCGATACGTTCGGCGAGAGCGACGCGATGATGCAGTCTAGACAGGAAGGGGTGTACGCTCCAGCCGGTGCCTGCCGCCAATAATACAACAATGGGCGTAACCAGAAGGAGGCGTCCGATCCGCTGCGTGCCCCGTTTACGCGATTCAATCTTTTCTGCCGGAGCGGGGATCACGATGGCATTGTAGGGACATGCTTCTTCACAGAGGCGGCATTGTATACATTCTGCCGGGGTCACGGTTGCATGGCGTCTGGAAAAAGTCGATGTCCAGCCCAGCAGTACACCGTAGGGGCAGAGATAGCGGCAGTAGGGCCGCGCGATGAAGATGCCTGCGAGCAACAAGAGCCCGCCTGCCAGCAGAATATTCACATTTTCGCCTTGTCGGAAGAAACCCACAAAAGGATCGTAGCGGCAAATCAAATAGCCGCATCCGGTCCAAATGCCGACCACCGTAATGCCCAGATAGGCATAGGCCAACATGCTCAAGGCCTGATCCATGGCTTTGGGTACTTGTACGGGATGAATGGCGCAGAGTTCTTGAATGGCTCCCAAAGGGCAAACGGCAGCACAAAAGATCCGTCCGAAATATAGGCTTGCGAGTAGGGGGATGAGGAAGAAAAGGGCGATGAGCAAGGGTAATGCTTCACCGGAGCCGATAACCGCATCGAGCACATTTTGCAAAGAGCCAACGGAGCAGACGCAGCCGTGCCGATAAAATCCAAAATAGCCCAAAGATAAGATTGATAGGAATAGAACCCAATTCCGTGAACGGCGGTACAAGACTGCCCAGGCGGTGCACGCCAATAAGAATAGGAGCAAAAAGATGTCCAGCTCCGGCGGTGTCAGGGCCGCGGGGGGCAGACTCATTTCTTTGTGTTGGTAATCGGAACTGAATTCCGGACGGGGGAAACGGAATTCTGTTTGGCCATAGGCGGACAGGGCGCTCAAGATGAACAAGAGCACAAAGCCGACGAGAACCAGCATGGAGAGAGTGGATTTTACGGCGCGGCTATTCATGTGTCTGATTCATGCTCCAGCCCGGCGTCCTTGCGCAGATAGGCACGGCTCAAGGGGATGCGTTGTATCGCCTCGGCGGGGCAGTCGGCGGCAATGGAACATTCATTGCAGTTGCGGCAGAGATCCCGTTTGATTTGTAGAAACAAGGAACCGTTTCCGAATTGGGAACATCCCTTGACGCATTTGCCGCATCCGATGCAGAGTTCTTCATCAATCGTGTAAGCGAAATAGGGATCTTCCACGAAAGTGCGCACGATGGCAGAGGTGGGGCAGAGTTCGTTTTCCGCGCCCGTATCCAATCGCAGCGCACCGGGCTGCAAAAATCCGCTGCATAAATCACAATAGCCGCAAATACGGGTGGCATGAACACATTTCACGGCGGAAGGGTTCATGACGCAATTGGTGGCGCACTGGCCGCATTGCACACACTTGGCGGGATCAATTTGCCAGACCGTTGTCTCTGCGGACGGCGTTGCGGCAAGCCACACACCGCTGCCCAACGCTGCTGCCGCTGCCGCTCGTATAAATTCGCGGCGTGCGGGTTTTTCTTTTGAAGTCATTCCAATTACGCTCCTTGATCGATCTCCTCAAAGATAAGAAGACAATGCAAAGGTCCGTGAAGTACTACGATACGATCTTGTCGATCTACTGCGAGATCACGGATCGGTGCGAGTTCCAGCGTTTCCCCGGTAGGGGTCCAGCCTTCATTTAAGTATTTAGGGGTGGCTACAACACCCTGAAATTCATGGACGGCATCAAAGACTTTGACGCGGTTAATGCCCTTTTCCATAGTGACGAGTGCATTGTTTGCTTTGAAGGTGAAATGGGCAGGATTGCAGCAGCCTGTGAAGGTGTCAATCGCCATGCCCGGGTGATACCACGTGCTTGTCAAGCTGCCGTCATGACGGTAATTCTCAACGCCGAGCCGGCCGGGATTCGCGATCCAGAGGCTATCCATCGTGTCAATGGCAACATCAAAGTAGGGGCTGGGCACAATAAACTGTTTGGGTCTTTCCACATCATTTTTACCGCCGATCTCGCGCAGCAGTGTGCCGGACTTGTCATATTGCAAGACCCTGGCATTGCCTGAATCGGCGGCATAGACGAAGTTTTCGCTCGCCGCGAGCGAAGTGATCCAAGTGTTATCGTCTAAGGCTTCCCAAAGGCTTACTTCGCCCTCCGCTGATGGCAAGACCATGATTTGTGCCATGGCACTTATATAGAGGGAACCGTCGGGCGCTGCTTCAACGCAGCGAGGCGCGGGCTCTAGGGCACGCCGGCTTATCTCGTTGCCTTCGTTATCCAGCACAATTAAAAGAGAATCACCAACGATAAGAAATTGATTTTCTTGGTTTATCGTCACGCCATAGGCTTCTTCCAAGGGCAAGGCGATCCGTTGAATTTCTTTATAGATGACGAGTTGCTATTCTTCCACTTCATAGGCCGACACGTCATAAAGCATGGAAGGACCCGGTTCGGGAAAGCGTCGGGTGAAGAAAAGGGCAAGGGTTATGCCGATTACGACTAAACCGATGATTGCCCACACCCAAGGGGGAAGTGTCTTTTTAGAGGGAGTATTCATAAGTATTTCTTTTGGTGTTTTGGTGATTGTACACAGCGGGACTCTTATTCAGACAGACAGGTGTTCCGCGAAATCGGACGTCTCAAGACGTCCCTATATTGTACGGTTTGTAAGGGTTCTTTTTGCAATTATTTCCGCAGGGTTCCCGTCAAAGGGGGAGACTGCTTTATTTTTACGGCCGGGATCCTTTCTCTCGTAAAATGCAGTATAGGCAATATTTTAGTATGCGTTCAAAGGCATGGCGTTATAAGGTTAGTCTTTGCCGACAAAGATACACGCCAAGGTGGTCATATCACGGAGCAACAGGCGATCATAGGCGAGTGCCATGGGCGCCCAAGATTCATGACCTGACAGGACTTGCTTATGATCCAATAACTCGAAACTGTCGGCTTGCGCTCGGATCAAATAGAGCATGCCGTCATCATCGAGTGCAAAGAATTTTTGGTCTGCAAGGAGCCATGGCCCCAATCCGAAACGCTGTTCTTTACCGCTCGTCCAAACGACGGTGCCGTCGGTACGATAGCAGGCATACTGTTCTCTTAAGTCGCTGGCATCTTTGGGCATGATGGTGTAAATATGATTGTCGTAGAGGATGGGGGTATGCTGTTCCGAGGCGATGCCTTCCCGTGGACTGTGGCGTTCCAAAATGTTGCCTTCAAAGCCGGCGGCACTTCGCTGTACCTCAACGACTATCCCGCCGACGCCGTATCCAGCCAGGGCTAAAATGCGGTCGTCGCCGATATACAGCGGTGCCGGCGCCACTACCTTCGCATCCCACGGCGTTTGCCACAGGAGCGTGCCCAAGTCGGCAGCTTCTGCTGATACGCCTGCCAATCCGCCTATGGCGGCGTAGACATACATTTCTTTGCCGGCAAGCGTCATGGGTACTACCGATGAATGGGACATGTGCCATCCTTCGGGATTGGGTGTTTTCCAAAGAACTTCGCCCGTGGCGAGGGCAACGCCTAGAAGGAGCTCTTGCGGTCCGCCGGGAGCCAGTACCACGATATCTTCATCGATAAGAGGGCATTGTCCCGTATACCAAAGGGGTTCCGTGGTCCCATAATCCCGCTGCAGATCGATGCCCCATTGTAATGCGCCCGATACGGCATCCAAACACAGTACATGGCATCGGGGACCGATGGACACCACATGGGTATCAGTTACGGCGGGCGTGGTGCGGGACATGCCGTGGTTCCGCCTGATTTCGACATGATAGGCGTGCCGCCAAATTTCTTGGCCGTCGTCCAGGGAAAAGCAACGCAGCGCATCGGCACGCAAGTCCTCGTCATGATCCAGAATATAGACCCGTCCATTGCGCACGACGGGGCCGGCGTAACCTTCGCCCAACATGGGTACCGTCCATAAGACCGGCGGTCCGTCGCTGCCCCAATGGTCGGCGAGGGGCGGCGCATCGGCAGCGATATTATCGGCTTTGGCGCCGCGGAATCGGGGCCATGTGCCCGGTAATGTGCCGGGGACCCCATCAAATTCTTGGAAAATGCCGGTAAAATCTACTTCTTCGATGCTTGCTGATTCAGCAGGCGGACGACCGTCATAACCGGGAAGACGCAACGCGTGATCGGTGGACATAATACGATTCATCCATGTGAAAAGTATCGTTGTCGCCACAGACAAGCCTAGGAGCAAAACGAAGAAAGCAATGGCTTTGCTATATGAAGAACGAATGGCCAAGTTATCCTTTATGGTGACTGAGAATTGGGCTGCTAAGGTACCGGCGCATACTATACAATGAAAGAAAGAATGAATGAAACTTTATCCTATTTGACGCCGGAATATTAAAAATTATGATAGCATAAGTTGGGACTCGGCCGGGGTTTGGATTCCGTGCTGCGGCTCTGGTACAGTTCAGGATACAGTGGCGCCGACGCAATGCGCCCTGCGATCTTGTCTGTCTATGTTTAAAACAATAAGGAATATTCATGGCATCGGTGTATTTATTTGATCTTGACGGTACCCTAGTGGATACAGAGATTTTATGGGTTGAGGCAATGGAGTTGCTCGCAAAAGAGCGGGGCTATGAATTGACCCGTGAAGTAGCGCTCAACATGGTCTATGGCATTTCTTGGCCCGAAGTGTACGAACGTTTTCTCAAGCGTTTCCCCGAATTGACCATGTCCATTGAAGCAATGGGCGAAGCCATCAATCCTTATTTCCTGCAATTGCGCGACAGTCAAGACGTACGAATTCCCGGATCCATTGCACTCGTGAAAGAGCTTGCGAAAGAGCACACGGTGGCGGTGGTGTCCGGCTCTTATCGTTACGACGTTGAAGCAGGCATACGCATTGCCGGCATCGAGCCCTACCTCAAGTTTTATTTGGGGCATGAAGATTATACACCCGGAAAGCCTGATCCCGCGTGTTATGTGGCGGCAGCGAAATTGGCAGGTGTCGAGACTGCTCAATGTGTTGTCTTTGAAGATTCCTGGGCTGGTGTTACGGCAGCCAAAGAGGCAGGCGCCTTTGCCGTTGCTTTATCCCGGCCGGGCCGCCCCGCGCAGGACTACTCACAGGCTGATCTTATCCTCAGCGATTTGAGCGAATTTGATCCGTCGCAAGTGAAACGCTGATCAGGAGGGGATGAAAACCTCCGTTATTGCGACGCTTTTCGTATCTCATTGAAAATCATTTTTTGCATGGTCACCGCTCCCTTTTTTTTTAAAGTTTAGTATGCTAAACAAATGGTAGGGAATATAAAATTTGAGCGCAATGTTATCTCCAACAAATAGGAAAATAACACAGAAAAACAAACCTTAAATGGAAGGGATGTACCATGAAAGATTCGAGACGAGATTTTTTGAAGATTGCCGGCGGTGTAGCCGCTTCCGGCGCATTGTTGAATGCTATGAGTTCTGAAGCGGTTGCCCAGACAACGGGCGCTGTGGCAGAGCACGTATTGCCCGATCTGCCCTATGCCTATGATGCCTTGGAGCCTTATATTGACGCGGCGACCATGGAATTGCATCACAGCAAACATCACGCCGCCTATGTGAGCGGTTTGAATGGCGCTGAAGCGGCCTTGGCAAAGGCGCGCAAAGACAACGATTTTTCGCTGGCACAATATTGGAGCAAACGGGTTTCATTCAACGGTGGCGGTCATTTCCTGCACAGCATGTTTTGGAAGGTGATGGCGCCTGCCGGAAAGGGCGGCGGTGGTGAGCCCGATGGCGCGCTGCGCGACGCTATCAATCGTGATTTTGGAAGCTTTGACAGCTTCAAAAAAGAAATGAGTGCCGCCGCGGCACAGGTGGAAGGCAGCGGATGGGGTTTGTTGCATTACCGCCCCGAAGATGATCGTTTGATTGTCTTGCAAGCGGAAAACCAACACGAACTATCTCCGTGGGGTGTTTGGCCGATTTTAGGGATTGATGTGTGGGAACACGCGTATTATCTGAAGTATCAAAACAAACGAGCCGACTACATCGAAGCCTGGTGGAATGTCGTGAACTGGAAACAGGTGGCCGATAATCTCGCGTCCTTAAAGAGTGCGCGCTAAGCGCCTGTTTCAGCCATAGCCGTAGTTTGAATATGCTTGCCGATTGTATCGCATAGATTGGGTACAGTCGGCAATTTTTTTGATTGCAACATGTATCGAAGTTTTAGGGAAGAGAAATCAACAAAGGCTGCTGTCAGGGTGTTGCAGCGAGGAGCGCACTTCCTTGCTCGTAAAGTTCCTGGATTTGGGCAGGGGACAGGGCTTCTTGGTAAAGACGGAAATCGCGCATGGAACCATTAAAATAATCACCGGGGCCTTTGCCAATGGACAGCGCTTCGTCGGTGCTGACATCGAGGAGAGCATCACCCGTTTTATTTACCACCTGTACACCGTCCACATAGAGGCGTACTGTTTTGCCGTCGCGGAGGGCGGCAATATGATGCCAGCCCGGTGATAGGGCATGATCATAGGAAAGGGAACAGCCTGTTTCCATGGACATGACATTTCCTGTTGGCAAGGTTCCGCAAAATAATTTGCCTTGGTAGAGCGCCATGGACCAGGTGCGTCGGTATTTGCCGGGCGCCGTGTCGAGCTGTTCGCTTACCGCGGTCCACGTAGCATCATCATCAAGACGGTAGACGCGGCTGGAAGGTAAGGTGCCTGTGTACAATTTCCCGTTGTAGACCATGAGCGCCATGGTCTCCAGTTCATCTTTCGGATTGCCGCGGGCAGACCAAGCCCCTGACGTGTTGTCCATGCGATAGATATAGGCTTGGGGCCAGGTGGATACATGGAGCTGTCCGCCGTAGACGGCGAAACCGTAATCTTGATGGATAGGCGGATCAATGGTCGCGCCCACATAGGCCCATTCGCTGCCGTTGTATCGGAAGGGACCGCCGGGCGAATCATAGGAGACCATATAGAGATCTCCATTAAACATGCTCGGGTTCAGGACGCGCCGTTCGGGATTGCCGCAATAGAACCAGTCCGTGCCGCCTTCATATCGGTAGAGGCCGAAGCCGTCTTCTTTGAGGGTTGTTGCATAAAGAGCGCCTTCGTATACGCCCAATCCGCCCAAGGTTGAGGCGGCGCCCGTTTGCGGATTTTCCAAAAGACCGCAGTAGGTCCAGCTGCCGTCTTCTTCATACCGATATACTTTGCCGCCCGCTGTGGTGTTTTGCGAGGCCTCCAAGGCGGAGCCTGTGGTGTCGTATCGGCCTGTGCCTGCGTAGAGCTGTCCGTCGAAAACAGCGAGGGCTTTCACTGCATTACTGGCGTCGGGACTTCCGCAATCGATCCACTCCTGTCCGCCGTCATAGTGGTAGACGTGTCCGCTCTCCTCTTCGCCTGCTTCGCAAGTGGCTGCGAACAGCTTGCCTTCATACACGGCAAAACCGAAGATCAGGATGGCGTTGCCGGGTCGTCCGCAAAATTCCCACTGCGGCTCAGTCTGGTTATCCACACTAAAAAAGAGATTACGGTCGTTGGGCTGCGAGTTGCCCACACCTCCATAGCAGGCGAGTCCTAAGGTGAAGCCTTTGCGTTCTTTGGTATCAAAATTACTGGCCAGATCACCGAGCCCGTCGGATAACACAGCATCGGTATGAATCCACATCGCAAGGCTAAAGTCTTGGGTTCCCGGAGCGGGAGGCTCTTGTATTTCTAACCACGAATCCCGTCCGTTAAATCGGGCTGCCGTGGGGGAACCCTCAAATTGGACGCCATGGTTTAAGAGCTTCTGCTGCGTCTCATCGGGACTTTGGTCGAGGGGCAGCGTAATATAGGCTGCAGCCCTCGCTTCACCCTGAAAAAGCACGAGCCCTATGACAAGACAGATATACGTAAAGACCGTTATTTTTTTCATAATCCTTGCCCTTATTGGTTGCAGCCTAAATCCGTAAATTATAGTAGCACAGAGGGATTTGGATAATCTATAATTCTTTGTCCATCGGAATCGAAAGTGTCTTGAAGAATTCGGTTCGTTACTATTTCGGAAAAGAAAACAAAGGACCGCGCCCTACGTAATATTTCTAGATTTTCAAGGGTTTATTCCCTAGGTTTTCCATAAACGCCTTTTACACACTTGTAATGATAGGCGTGAATTCGTGGGCGCTCTAAAAGTTTTTCTTGCATTCTATAGTCATCTGTGTTACCATAACGTCGATATGTAGTGGTTTGTTGAGAAATTGCGTCTATATATTGTATGGTCTAGATGGTAACGCTACTATGACACGGACATATACCGCATGCTGTATCAGAATCGCTGATACCGTATTAACGGGGAGGAATCATGGATAAAGGCGTCCGACTGGTTTTCTTGCCTGGCAGCCCTTGCACCCTTAAGGCCTTATGCCCCAAATCCCAATTCCTGACGTTACAGAGCCGGCTCGCTGCCCAGGGTATCTCTTGCGATTTGGTTGATTTTGGTGTTCTTGAAGAGCCGTCTCGCTATTCCAAAACAAGTATTTCTTCGACCATCGGTTTCCATAGCGGGTGGGCACGTCAACACAAGTCCGGGTGGGGAGGGATACCGGTACTTCACAAAATCATGGGCAGCCGTGATCACGGGATGCCGGAAATGAATACAGATCAATGGATGGCGCAGCTGGAAGCCGATGCGCCGTCTGTCTTTGTGTTCTGGATCGACGACCGCGCTATGTACCGTCGTTTCGCTGCCTATGGCGGGCGTCTGCACGAAACATTTCCCGAGGCAAAGATACTGTTGGCAGGTTCTCATGCCCGTCACTTTGCCGCCTACGCGCTCCACGATTATGCCTTTGTGAGGGGTGTGATTGTTGGCGACCTGTTTCAGTCGCTGCTGAAGTTTTTGGCGCTGGCCGACGATGTCCCCCAAGACCCCCACAGCATTCAAGGCATGATACTTCGAGCGGAAGTTGAAGGTTCTGTTCCTTCCAAACGTTCTGAAAAAGCGCCTGCGCCCGGTTATTTTTCTAAGAACAGGCTGCAAAGCCGTGTTTCCGGTATACAATTTCCGCTTTTTTATTTGGGGTTCTCCCATCAGCCCCAGCGTTTTATCTATCAGGAGGGAAAAGTATCCTTATCCTATTGCAAGTCTGCAGAGCTACTGCTGGAGGAGATTATCTTTTTACAAAAGCATCATAAAGCGCATGCTTTTCATATCGACGCATCTCATGTTTCTGAGTCCCATCTTGCCAAATTTGCGGACTTGCTCCTTAATCGAGATCTGTCGATTATCTATGCTTTAGGCAATGTGAGCGAAGCCATGGAAAAGAGCTTGGCTGATCGTCTCTTCGCATCGGGCTGTCGTTCTATAGGCTTTTGTATCCCCACGGGCAGCCAACGTATTCTGGAAGACTTCTACGGTTGTTCCTTTAGTATCAGCGCCATGTGCGCAGGCTTGCAGCGCTGCCGAAAAGCGGGTATCTTTACCGTGGTACACGTCTGTTATCCCTGTCCCGTCGACGACTATCATACCCGCGCGGAAACAGAACGCTTTTTGGAACTAGCCCAGCCTAAATCTGTGTGCATGGATATGCCTGCCTTGGTTCCCGGTTCAAAATGGTTCCGGCGTCCCTCCGAATTTGGATTTTTGATTAACCATCAAGAATATATTTTTAATGGCTCCGCTTCGCCGGTAGAGGTGGCATCTTTGCCCTACACCATGCGCGGTTGGAATGTAAAGCGTATTATTCAAGCGCGTGATGCCATGGCGGAATCTTTAATGAAGCTCGACTATTTCATTGATGTGACGGAAGAGCAGGGATTACTCGCCCGTTTGCTGCGCCATCAGTTTGATGAAAGCGATTTCCTGCAATCACTCACAAGATCGCTGACTGATTTTGATGTAGATCATTTAAGTGGTCTTGCAGCGTATCTTGCAGACAGCCTTCAACGGCTTGACTGTGATGATCTGGAAGATATGCTCCCCGGCAAAGCCGTATCATTTTCTTAAGGGGCGTCTTCCCGCGGCGGCGCCGTAGTTTTTGCTTCATCGTCCACTTCGCGCTAACGTTGAGGCGCATCCCGCTTTTTTAATTCCTCCACAATACGCCGTACCTCTTGGGCGCGGTCGCGGGGAAGAACCAATACACCGTCGGGAGTGGTCACCACCACAACATGGGACATGCCGATGACGCCTACTGCCATTTCTTTTGCGCCCGCGGCGTTGTAGATGACACAATGGTCACAGTCCAGCACGATGGGATCGCCTCGGGTGTAATTCATCTGTTCATCGCAGGCTTCGGGCGTGGGCAATCCGTTCCAAGTGCCCACATCATCCCAGGAGAAATCGCCGCGCACCATGGCAACATGGGTTGATCTTTCCAGTAGGGCGTGGTCAATACTGATTGTTTCGAGGCTTTCAAAAAGACGAGCAGTCTCTTCAGTCCGTCCATCTTGCAGTAGCGGGAGCAGCGAGGAAAAGGTTGCCATTAAGGAAGGCGCTGCCGCCCGGAGTTCTTCCAAAAAGACGGACAGCCGCCAAAAAAACATGCCGCTATTCCAAAAGTACCGTCGCGATTCGAGATAGGCGCGGGCACGGTCGGCGCCCGGCTTTTCGTGAAAGGCTTTCACCGGATAAAGGGGGAGCGGCGATTCTTGATCGGGCCTTAAAGGCGCGTTAAGGTTGGGCTCAATATAGCCAAAGCCGGTATCGGGTCGGGAGGGAGTAATGCCGCAGGTGACCAAGCAGTGGTGTTGCTCTGCGCCCGTCAACGCCGCCTCCATCATCTCGTTACACAAGACGGTTTCCGTGATGCGCGGGTCTGCGCTCAAGACCGCCACCGTGATTTCTTCGGGGCGCAAGTGGTTATAGGTTTTGGACAGCCAAGCAGCCGCGAAAATAAGTGCTCCTGCCGTATTTTTCTTGCAAGGCTCAATGATTAGCCGCTCGGAAGGGAAGTCAATGTTCATTTCGATTATGGCGTCGGCAAGTCCGCTGCCCGTGACGATGTACACATGCTCTTTTCCCACGACGGCTGCGGCAAGGTCAATGCTTTCTTCCAACATGCTTTTATCGGGTCGGTTCAGGGGCAGCAATTGTTTCGGTCTCTTTGCCCTGGACAGGGGCCAGAAACGCTCTCCGGAACCACCTGCCATGATGACCGCAACACGTTGTTGATTTACGGCAGCCATGATCTTTTACCTTTCACGCGAGGTCTATACCCTTAAGTGTGTCCTTGCCGTTCACCGGGGAAACGCTCTCGTCGCGCTTTCAAGTAATGCGCCGGCACGCGGAAGCGCGCCACAGATTCATCATAATAGAAGCCCATGGAAACAGGCAAATGGCGGAGCTGTGCACAGACCGGGTAAACCTCGGCTATTTCCAGATAAACCAAATTAATGCCGCCGCCGGGATTACTGCAATGATGGTGAATGGAACGGATACGGCCATAAATTGACGGAAGGAAACAGGATGTCCCTCTTTTTTGAGAATGCCGCAGCCAACAATATTGGCGGAAGCGCCGATAGGCGTAAGGTTACCGCCAAGGCTGGTTCCTATCAACAAACCAAACATGAACAGGGCAGGATGCAAGTTTATTTTATCTGACATTTGCATGGCGACGGGGAGCATGGCAGCAAGGAAGGGCACGTTATCGACAAATCCGGAGACGAGAATTGAAATACCAACAAGGAGGGCATAGCCGAAAAATATGTTGTTGCCAATCTGTGCGGATAAACTTTGCGCTATGGTGTCGATCCATCCCGTGACGGTGAGGCTTTCCACAAGAATAAAAACACCGAGCAAAAAGATGGTCGTATCCCAATCCAGTTTTTTGAGATAGTGCCAAAGAGAGCCCTCATTGACTTGTTTGTGCCAGAGGAGGGTGACTAAGCCAAAGAGCATGCAGATGAGCCCCGCCAAATAGGAGAACTCTTTATCATAGAAAGAAGAGAGGATGAGCGAAACGATCAACAGGGTCAGCAAAAGGCTGGGCGTCCACGATTTGACGGTTTCCTCTTTCACCAATTCGACTTTTTTTCTGTGGTGCCGAAAGACAAAATAAAGATAGATCGAAGAAGTCAATGCGCCGAGCTGAACGGCAAAGAAAATACCGATTTTTCCCCGATAGAAAAAGAAGTCCATGAAATTCATTTTGGCATAACCGGCAAGAAGCATGCTGGGCGGGTCGCCGATGAGCGTGGCGCAGCCTTGCAGATTGCTGGAGATGGCAATGGCAACGATCATATTGACGGGGTTAATCTTCAGCTTTTGCGCTAAGGACAAGGCGATGGGCGCAACGATCAGCACAGTCGCCACATTTTCCACAAAGGCGGATAGGATACTTGTGAGGGCGCAGATGAAAAGAATGGCAAAGGCGATGTTAGGGGCATGGTTCACGATACGTTCAGCGATAAAGGCGGGAAAGCGGCTTTCCATGAAGGCTTCCGCCACGACAAGCATGCCCACAAAAATGCCCATGACATTCCAATTGACACCGACAAAGGCCGGTACAGGGTCTAAAATTCGGAAAAGGAGCAGTGCTGCAATGGCTGCAATGGCGGTTAAGCTCTTGCGGTTGGGCATCAGAATAAACAAAAGATAGGTGACGGCAAAAATAGCGAGTGTAATTGCTTTGGGAGTCATCATGTTTTTATATCTTCTCTACAAAATAACCCTGAGATTAGGGGTTGCAGCAAGAGGCATGAATACGGTTCATTGCCGATGCCGGTAGCCTTCCACAGTCTTTTTTGTGTACGTACAGGCTTCATCTTTTGCAGCATAGTGTATCACGTTGAGCCTAGAATTTTCATGATTCGCTTCGCCTTAGTTCCGCTGCGGGATGGATCGGATGGACAGGATGGACAAGATGGACCGGATGGACGGGATGGACCGGATGGACGGGATGGACCGGATGGACCGGATGGACAAAGAGAGTGCATAGGAGAAGGAGCGCCAATGCCCTACCCATCACCACGCGCTGGTTCCCAACCCTGTTGCTAGCTCCGCTTTCCCGTGTCATTCTGAGCGGAGCGAGGAATCAGCCGGTGGTGTCGTCATTTTGCAATTGAGCGCTACGCTTGACAGCGGATCAATTCTCTTTCTCTGAACCGGCAAGGAGGACGCCTGCTTCTTCTCCGGGCTCAAAATAATTTTCTTTAGGCAGGTGGCGGAACCAAATAAAATAGATGGCGATCATGCTCACGATGCACACAGCCAAGGTGGGGTAAAAGGCTCGCCACGCGCCGATGACCGCCTGCATAGGCAAAATAAATAGGGTAATCTGCCAGAGCAACGCAAAGGGGCTTGCCCCTATATCGTGGCGATGTTCGATGCGCAGCGCGGCCTGGTCTTCTGCGGAAAGGCGTTTGCGATAGGGACCCCAAATGCCGAAGGGGCGGGTGATCCGATAAAAGCGCATGACAACTTCATCATCTTCAGCTTTGGTCAAATAGGTACCCGCCACCGCTGCAACAAGCCCTATAATACCTAAGAAAATAAACTGCAAGCGTTCATCCAAGTTTGGATAATAATAGCGCTGCAGTATGGCGGCGAGCAATCCCACAAAAGAGCCCGCGGCGAAACCGCCGCCGTTAAAACGCCACCACAGCAAGCGCAGTACACCCGGAATGAGCAGTCCGCCGCCTAAGCCCATAATGATCCAGCCCCAAATATCATTGATGCTGCGGATGGAATAGGCGAAGACAAAAGAGACGACTACGATGAGGCACACACCTGCCCAGCTGATGTAGATCAATTCGCGGGTGGCGGCGCGGGGCCGAAGGTACTTCTGGTAAATGTCACGGGTGATGTATCCCGTCGTAAGATTGACCGTGGCGTTAAAGGTGGACATGGCGGCTGCTAGTAATACGACCAATAAAAGACCGCGCAGCCCGGGCGGAATATTAAACAGCAATACAGCGGGCAAGATACGTTCCGGATCCACATTGCCTTCGTAGCCCATGAGCAGCAGCTTTTGCTGCCATCCTTCAGCGCCCACTGATGCTTTGATACGGTCGAGCAGGGCAGGTTCGTAGTTTTCCGGATGGTTGGTAATGGATGAGAGCGTATCTGCCCAGTGCGCTTTATCGGTTATGACAACCTGAGACTTGATCAAGTCCGTTGTTTCGGTGATCACGGATTGATCCGGGAAAATGTCATGGACGAGAAAAATGCCCATGACCGCAAAGGCCATCATCATGGGCCAGCGCACGGTCATGAGGGTGGTCCAGAACAGGGTGAGCAATCCACATTCCCGGTCATTCTTCGCGCCGAAATAACGGGAGTCGGCGCCGGAGGTGACCCCGAGAAAGATGTTTTTCATGAGATAGAAAAAAGCGAACATCATGAGCGCTTCGTATTGTTCATAACCGGAAGGCATGGACGTTTTCCATTGGGGCAGCCCCGACATCCAGTTCGCATTGCCCGTTACTTGTGTGGCGATGAGCCCGAAATCTTCCACGCCGCCGATGCGGACCACAGCCATGGCAGTGACGATAACGACGCCGATAACGATGATGACCGCTTGGAAGAGGTCTGTAAATACAACGCCGTAAAATCCGGATATCATGGTGTAGAGCGTGGTAATGGCGACCATGATCAGGGTGCAGGTAAGCGGGGAGAAGGGGAAGAACATGGTTAGAAAAAGGCCGGCCCCTTTGATCAAATAAGCGAGCATGCCCACAGCGCTGACGATACCTGCCAAGGCGGAAACTGCTTGTGCGAAGCGGCCGCCCAGTCCATCGCCGAAACGGAAGACCATCCATTCTGCCGGGGTCAGGCATTTAGAGCGTCGATGCCATTTACCGCCCCACAGCATCATGAACGCCAATACGAGGACAGCGCCGCCGCGGAATTCAATGAATAGGCCGCGGGGTCCCAAAAGGAAGAGGAAGGAGGTGATGATCATGGTGCCTGTCATATCGAGGAAATAGGCCATGCCCGAAACACCCAGCGCCCACCACGGTAAACGCCGCCCGCCAATAAAGTAATCGTCCAGACTTTTGGAGGCAAAGCGTTCCAACACCAGACCCAGTACGATCAAAGCAAGAAAGTAAATCGAAATAACCGTATAGTCTATAGTATTTAAATGCCACATAGGGTCAGCCTCCATTTTTTTATTTTAACACGGGAAAGCCTTGCTATAACACTTTAATAACGATAGAATCATAGAACAAATATTTATAGGTGAAATGCCGTCTGTTACAAACACAAATACACCGCTTCGGTTGTTTAGAGAATTCCTCTGGAAGTCGGAAGCCTGATGGGTTCCAAACAAAATTTATCGACCAAAAATAAGTTGAAATAGATATTACGGCTTGATTGGCATAATGCTCAAAGAGTTCTATTTCCCGATTATTCTCAGCAACAATGTATTTGTGGCCACACTTAATTTTAAGGGTCTTGGATCGACCGCTGGATTTGCTTGCATCATGCTGAAGAACGCAGTTATCCTAAGGGAAGAAATAGATGTAAGCAATCTGGTGTCCAATGGCTTGCGGGACAACTTTTACTGTACGATATTAAAGGGGTGGAGCCTAGCATTACCATGCCAGATCGATCCTTGGGTCACAATTCTCAGGAATGGTATTGTTGACTCTATTATAAAATCGGAGTGGTGTTGTCCGTTTCGACTGGTTCTATATTACTCTCGATCATTAGGAGAATCTAAGCGTTATGGCTGAATTGGTAATTGATAATCAAAAACAAGTAAAACAACACTTTTTAAAATTGTTTTTGAGGATGATAGGTTTCCTTTTTGTATTAGGTTGTCTTACAGCCGCAACGCTCTTTATATATTGGTATTTTCTGGCCCCCCCCTATTGGGATAAAACTTTCGGTCAACTGGATGAACGGTTTTATTTCGCTCCTCAGGCTTTCTTTCTAGATGTTTCACTGCAAAAAGGGGAATTTCCACTTTGGAATCCATTAGCCTATGGCGGTATGCCTTTTGCCGCGGATCCGCAGGCAAGCGCCTGTTATCCACCGCATCTTATCCGTGCTCTTTTAACCCCCTCCTTTGACCCTTTTGCAACAGCAGTAAGCCTGCACCTCCTTCGTTTTCTGCACCTATTATGGGCGGGATTGGGCATAGTGTGTCTTGCACGATTGTACCGGCTGAGTCTGCCCGCGTGCCTTGTGGGCGCTCTCGCTTTTATGTTCAATATGTTCAACATCATTTACTTTACAGAATTCTATGTATATTCCTTGCTAGTGGTCTGGGTACCCTGGGTGCTTTGGGCTGCCAAAAAAGCGTTTCAAGCGCAATCATTACGTGCCAGTATCTCATTTGCAATTTTGGCTACCTTGTTTTTTGCTCTGAGTACACTAGCCGGGTTTCCCCAATTGAGTTTGTATTTAGGATTGTCACTCGGTTTTTACGGACTTTTTGATTTTCTACTGAACTGCCGATTTAAATTCAAATTTACTGAACTAGTTCGTGCTTTTTCATGGCGTATGATCTTGATAGCGGGCATTGGTATTTTCACCGTTCTTGCCTCCTGTGTGTTGCTGCTTCCTGCGATTGAACTGGGCTCGGGAAGTGCAAGGGTTGTAGCGTCAGGTGTGGAGGTTTCCACCATAAAACAAAACTTCGAGGCTTTACACCTCTTGAAATGTTGGTTGTTTTATCCGGGGAATACTTGGCTGCCCTTTGGTCCTCGAGCAGTTGGCATCGGTTCAATATTAGTGGCGCTGACAGCTTTTATTCATAGAAAACGTTGGCGCGATGCTATGGTATTTTTCTTGCTTTATCTTGTCCTCACCGATTGCTCCTTGGGCCCACCCTTTCCGGTCGGAGCATTGCTGCATCGGTTTGACATATTGAACATTACCGTTTCACCTTGGAGGGCGGGCTCTTTCGCAGCGCTGCCCTTTGCTCTGTTGGTAGCCTTCGGAATAGATGCCGCGGGTCAGAGACCGGTCCGATGCTGGCTGCGCAGTGCAAGAATGCTGGTGTTGGCTGCTGCAGGTGCCGGTATGCTGTACATGTTATATC